>JAYVRT010000934.1:0-12287 GCA_043776025.1 Archangiaceae bacterium
GCCTGCTTCTGGTCGGCGGGGACGTTACCCAGCGACTTGAAGGTACCGATGAGGCCGACGATGGTGCCGATGAGGCCGAAGAGCGTGGCGACGTTGGCCAGCGACCACAGCCACTGGATGCGGGCCGAGATGTGGGGGTTGTTCTCGAGGATCGCCTCTTCGATCGACTTGGCGACCTCGATCTCGCCCCGGTTCGCCCGGGTGAGGCCGGCGCGGATCACCTTCGCCAGCGGCGCGTTCGGAGCGGCGCCGCACAGCTTCACCGCGCGGTCGACGTTGCCCGTCAGCACCAGCTTGGTGACCTGCTCCATGAAAGGGGGAGCGTTGAGGTTGTAGCGGAACATCAGCGTGATGACCCGCTCGACCACGACTGCGAGCGCGCAGGCCAACCAGAAGATGTTGATCAACATGAACGGGCCGCCTTCCTTGAAGAACGCGACCAGACCATCGATCAGGCCCTCTTTGGGACGAGCAGCTTCCGCGGACAACACCGCGTCGACGACGTGGTGAATCATCATGCTGGCGGACATTTTTAAGGTGTTCCCCTTCGAACCGTAGCGGTTGAGAAGCTCTGGAGTTTTTAGTTGGGCCGACCTGAGGCGTCAACAAACTCAATAGGCCCTATCGACGCTCATACAACCGACCGGGCCGTTGGACCAGCAATCCTGCAAGCTCGAGTTCGATTAAGGCCGAGGCCAGCTGGCCCGAATTCAGGGGGGAGGCCCGCAGCAACACCTGGTCGAAGTCGGCCGGGGCGCGGTCCAGGGCGTCGAAGGCACGGTGGGCGTTCGCTGACAAAGTCATCATGTCCACCGCCGGGGCCTCGGGCTCCGCCTCGGGCGAGGTGGTGGCGTCGAGCCCCATCTCGGCGAAGACCTCGGCGGCGCCCTGGATCAACCGCGCCGCCCCCGAACGAATCAGCTGGTTGGGCACGTGGGCGGTGGGGTGGTTGATCTGCCCCGGCAGCGCCAGCAGTCGCCTCCCCTGGTCGACGGCGTATTTGACCGTGTGGATCGTGCCCGATTGGGGGCCGCCCCGGAGGATCATCACCGCGTCGCTCGAGCCGGAAATGAGCCGGTTGCGCCGGGGGAAGTGTTTCTTCAGGCACCGCACCCCCGGTGGGAATTCGGAGAAGATCGTGCCCCCCAGGGGCAGCATCTGGTCCGCCAGCTTCACCTGCGGTAGGTCGAGCGAGTCGAGGCCGCCCGCCATGAAGGCCCAGGTCTCGCCGTGCGCCTCCAGTGCCCCGCGGTGGCACAGCTGGTCGATGCCCTCGGCTGCCCCGGAGACGATGATCAGCCGGGTCGCCAGCTGGCGGGCCAACGAAAAGGCGGTGTCGATGAAGTTCGGCTCGAAGATCCGGCTGCCGACCATGCCCAGGCGGCGGGCGGCGTTCGGGCGGTCGCCGCGGCCCTTGTAGAAGAGGAACGGCGGGGCGGAGTTGATGCCCGCCAGGCCGCGCGGGTAGGCGTCTTCGCCGGCGAAGCAGAGCTTGATCTCACCCGCTGCCGCCCGTTCGAGCACGGCGTCGGCGTGGGCCCCCAGGCTTTGGAGGGGGCTCAGCGCCACCTTCGCCGGCTCGGGGAGGAGCACCGAGCTCAGCCAATCGAGGGTCGGCAGGTCGGTGATGTCCGCCAGGCTGCCGCAGGTGCTGCGGATCAGATCGATGGACCGGGGGCCGACCCCCGCCACGCACCACAGGCCGATCAGCGCCCGTCTTTCGTCCCCCGCCACCCTCTCGTTATACGTCAGGGGGCTGACAGATCAGGCCGGCGCTCAGCGCGAGGCGCTGCCGCCGCCCGAAGCCGACTTGACCCGCATCTCGCAGTGATCGCCGTTGATGATCTCGCGCATCGAGCGAATCAACATGCAGACGCTGGCCTTGTTCTTCACTTCGATCACCATGCACTGGCCGACGTCCTCTTTCGGCCAGGCGTCGTCGAGGCGGTTCGGCTCGAGGATCGGCGAGGGGTGCCGCATCGAGTCCATCTGGCGGAAGATGCTGAAGACGTTGCCGACCTCGACGCCCTGCTCGCTGCCCTTGTCGACGAGCATCTGCTCGTTCTCGGCGAAGGTGGAGAACTTGTGACGGATCGCGGCGACGATCACCGCGTCCTTCACCTCTTTGCCGTTGGGGCGGCTGGCGACCGTCTTGAAGAAGCTCTGGGAGACCGGGCCGACCAGGTCGCCGCGGCCCATGTCGTCCCAATCGCCGACGATCTCCAGCGTTGCGACCTTCTCTTTCTCGGACCAACGCACCACCTTCGCGGTGCCGAGCACCTGGGTGAGGTAGCCGATGCTCCGCCCGCTGACCGGGTGATCAATCTCGGCGGCGGTTCGATAGATGACGTAGGGCTCGCCGACCTTCACCGCGCCGGCCTTCTTGAAGGTGACGTACAGCTGCTGGGGGAAGGAGAGGATTTCGCTCTCGCCGAACGAGCCGGAGATCGTCCCCGCCTCTTCGACTTCCTTGGGCGTGACGAAGCCCTCGAGGCGCACGCTGACGCCGTCCTTGGGGGAGTAGCCGATCTTTCCCGCGACCTGCACCCGGTCGGCGTCGTCGATCATCGCCGGGGCCTCGACGTCGGGCTCCTCTGCCGGCCCGGTGCCCGCCTCGACCTGGGTCGGCACCTCTTCGGCGGTGGCCATGAAGCGCACCTGGTTGCCCGGGTAGATCCAGTGGGGGTTGGCGATCTCCGGGTTGTAGGACCAGACTTTGGGCCAGTACCAGGGGCTGCCGAGGATCTTCTGCGACAGATCCCAAAGGGTGTCGCCCTTCTCGACGGTGTGGGTGGTGTTGCCGGTCTTCTCACCCTTCCCCGGCTTGTCGGTCGGAGCGACCTCCACCGCTCCTTCCTGCGGACCGCCTTCGGGGGCGTCGGCTTCCTGCCCCACCGCCGGCAGACTGGTCAGACCAAAGACGAAGGCGGAGGCGATCAGCGTGCGTGGCAGGGTCATGGGTCTTCTCTTCAGGGGGAAGCAGTGAGCGACGAAAGGCGGGAGGCGGCGGTGCTGGCTGCCGTGGTGCCGGGGTAGGCGGCGACGATCTTCTGGTAGACGGTGCGGGCGTCGGCGGGCTTGTTGAGCCGGAGCCGGCACTCGGCGAGCTTGAGCATCGAGTCGAGCACCGCGTCACCCGCCGGATAGCGGGCGCGGACGTCCTCGAACGCGCGGGCGGCGCCCTCGAAGTCGTTGAGGCCCATCAGGCCGAGCCCCGAAAAGTACAGCGCGTTGTCCGCGCGCGGATGGCGCGGCGAGTCGGCGGCGAACTTCTGCAGCTCGGCGACGCCCTTCTCGACGTTGCCGGTCTTGAGCGAGGCGACGCCGTGATCGAACTCGGCCTCGCCGACATCCTTGTCCTCTTCGCTCGCCTCGGCGGTCTCGGCGGCAGGCGCCTTCTTCAAGTTGTCGAGGGCCACCGGATCGGGCTCGACGATCGCCACGCCCGTCGGCAGCTTCGGCGCCGCCTGGGCCCGCGGTTTGAGCTTCACCACCGTCAGGCTCGGCACCGCTTCGGGCCGCGGCTCGGGCACGGTGAAGCCGGGCACCACCGCCTTCTGACCGGCGCTCGTCGTCGGGCTGTTGCCGACCGCGTCGTGCAGCTCGAGGCGATCGAGCCGCTGCTCGAGCCGTTGGTTCTCGGCGCGCAGCGCGCGCACCTCGGACGTGAGCTCTTGAAGCTCGGAATGCGCCACGGTCGGCGTCGCACAAGCAGCGAGCACGAAGGGGCCAATGAGGACGAGGATGCGAATGACAGGGGAAGTGTACGAACCCGATTTGCAGAGGGTCAAGAAATCGCCCGGCGGTTCGCTACAGGGCTGTGGCGGCGCATCCACGCGTCAGAAGTGACACGCGACGAAAGAGAAGTGGCGGCCGGTCAGTCCGCGGTCGCGCCGGTGCGAGTAGAAGCGTCCGTCGCAGCTGGAGCAGAAGCCGAGGTCGTCGATCTGCCCGACAGGTACGCCACAGTGCGCAAGCGTGCTCTGCACCGCCCGCTGCAGGTCGAGATAGGCGCGCCCTTCACGCCGCTGGCACACCTCGGGGGGGAAGCGGGAGAGGAACTGGGAGGCGAGCTCCTCACCCACCTGGTAGCAGCAGACCCGAATCGACGGGCCGATCGCCACGCGCAGATCGGCGGGGCGCGTGCCGGCTTGCGCCAGCGCCTCGACGGTGGCGCGCGCGATCTGGTGAAAGGTGCCGCGCCAACCGGCATGAACCGCGGCCACCCGGCGCCCCCTGGGGTCCACCAGCAGCAGCGGCAGGCAGTCGGCCGTCTTCACCCCCACCGCGTCCCCCGAGCGCCCGGACCAGATCGCGTCGGCTTCGACCGCCTCGGTCGCCGGCGCCTCGACCACCCGGACCCCGTGCACCTGCCGGACGCCGAAGAGCCGGGACCGCTCGACCTTCGCCGCCCCGGCGAGCTCAACGAGGACCCGCTCGATGCCCTGGGGGGAATCGGCCAGCGCCCCCGAGGTGTTCAAACCGTCAGCGCGGGTGGGAAACCCGTGGGGAACCGGCAGCAGCTTCGAGGTGATCAGCTCCAAACGCCCGGCACACTAGCCCAACGGGCTGTTTGACAAACTGCGTCATGACGTCGACACTCCACGCGTTCCTGGGGGGAAAACCACTGTCGGTTCGCGCACACGCCCCGAGGTCTTCGCTCTGAATTCCGTCGGGAAAAAGCTGTTGCTGAGCATCGCCCTGCCAACGCTGGGGGCGGCGCTCTTCGCGCTCGGGTTCCTCTGGTGGCGAACGGACCAGGCGGTGCGCGCCGAGGCGAAGGCGGAGCCCCTGCGGATGGCGCAGCTGGTGGCGAGCAACTTCGCGCTCGCGGAGGCGGACGACGCGCGGAAGGCGGGGGGGCCGCGGGTGGTGCACCGGGCGGTGACCCAGACGCTGCGCTCAGGCTGGGCGTCGCAGCCGAACATCTCGACGCTGCGCATCGTCAACTCCGCCGGGCTGGTGCGCTGGTCGCGCAACGTGGAGGAAGAGGACAAGCCGCTCCCCTCGGGGGCCAACGGTTCGACGAGCCAGGTGGTGGTGCCGCTGGGGGGCGTGGCCTGCGCCGGCTGCCACACGGGCGAGTCGACGATGAACGCGGGCACGGTGCAGCTGACGGTCGCCGAGGCGACGCTGCAGGAACAGGTGACCGGCGGCTTCCTCAGCGCGTTGCGGATCGTCCTCATCTTCGCGCTCGCGCTGGTGGCCGCGACCTGGGTGTCGTTGCGGGTCTTCCTCACCCGCCCGCTGACGCGGCTGACCGCGGCGATGAAGCGGGCCGAAGATGGCGACTTCGTGGCGCGGGCCGACGAGAAGACCGCCGACGAGCTCGGCCGCCTCGGCGCCGCGTTCAACCGGATGCTGATGCGGATCACCTCGCTCAAGGCGGAAGAGATCGACAACCGCCGCGACCTCGATCTCGCCCGGCGAGAGCTCGAGCTCAACGGGCAGCTGGAGAACCGGGTGAGCGAGCTGTCGATTCTCTACGACGTCGCCCGCGCGGCGACCTCGTCGATCGAGCTCAACGAGGTGCTGCAGAAGATCACCGACACCGTGCCGACCCGGTTGGGGGTCCCGAAGTTCTCGATCATGCTCGCCGGTGAGACGGGGCTCGAGGTGCGCAAAGCATTTCCGCCGGGCAGCGAAGGCCTGACGTTCGCGGTGGGTGAAGGGATCTGCGGCCACGCGGCGTCGACCCGCAAGTCGGTGTACGTCGCTGACCTCGAGGCGGACCAGCAGTTCTTCAAGGTCCGCGGAGGAGCGGGCGCCAAGGGCCGGGGCAGCCTGCTGGCGCTGCCGATGCTCCACGGCGACGAGCTGCTGGGGGTGCTCAACTTCGAGCGGCCGGAGAAGGCGGGCTTCGCGGCCTCGGAGATCGAGTTCTTCATGGGCGTCGCCGACCAGGCGGCGATGGCGGTGAAGAACGCCCAGCTGCACGCCCAGACGGTGGAGCTGTCGATCACCGACCCGCTGACGGGGATCTCCAACCGCCGGCACCTCTTCGCCCAGCTCGAGCTGGAGATCGCGCGCGCCAACCGCTTCGGCACCCAGCTGTCGTTCCTGATGATCGACATCGACCACTTCAAGAAGCTCAACGACGCCGCCGGGCACTCGGCGGGCGACAGCGTGCTGCGCCATGTCTGCGAGTTGATGAAGGCGAGCGTGCGCCGGGTTGATCTGCTGGCTCGCTACGGCGGCGAAGAGTTCGTGGTGCTGCTGCCCCAGGTGACACGGGCCGAGGCGCTCGAGGTGGCGGACAAGCTGCGGCGCCGAGTGGAAGAGGCGCCGATCGAGCACCGCGAGGCGCAGCCGGAAGGCAAGGTGACGATCTCGGTCGGGGTCGCCAACCTGCCGATCGACGCCACCGAGGTGGGTAACCTCGTCGACTGCGCCGACTCGGCGCTCTACGCGAGCAAGCGCGGCGGGAGAAACCGGGTCACCGGCTACGCGGCGGGGATGGAAGTGCACCCGGGCCGCGAGCGCGGGCCGTTCGCCCAGAAGCGGCGGATCACTGGAGAGATTCCCGCGGTGTCGGTGGCGACCAAGGCCTGACCCAAAGGGGTCAGTGGGTCGCGAAGCCGACGAGATCGAGCAGCTTGTTGAAGTCGATCGGCTTGCTCAAGGTGAGCGCGATCCCCTTGCGCATCCCCTTCTCCGCCAGCTCTTCCGAGTGCCAGGCGGTGATCAGGATCACCGGCAGATCCTTCAGCCGGGGGATCGCGTGGATCTGCAGCGCGAAGGAGATCCCGTCGACGTGGGGCATCATCAGGTCGGTGATCACCAGCTTGATGTCGTCGGTGTGCAGCAGCGGCATCGCCTCGACCGGAGAGAGCGCGGTGAGCACCGAGTAGCCGTGCTTGGTGAGGAACTTCGCGATCAGAATCGACTGGCTCTCGTCGTCATCGACGACGAGGATCTTGATCGCGGCCGGCGGCACGAGGCGGGTCTAACACGGTAGAAGGGGCCGGTGCACTCTCACGAAAAGCTGCTCGACGAGGCCGCCGAGGCGCTCGAAGCCGAACGGTACGAAGTGGCCCTGTCGAAGTGTGACGCCGCGCTGAAGCTGAAGGCCGATGATCCGGAGGCGCTCGCGACCCGGGCCGCCGCGCTCGAGGAGTTGGGGCGCGTCGAGGATGCATTCGAGACCTACTCGAACCTGCGGCGGCTCGAGCCGGGCGAGCCCACCTGGACGCTCGCGGCGGCGTCGCTGTTGATCTTGCGGTCGGGCGACGACATCGAAGCAGTCGAGGAAGGGCTGGAGCTGCTCGAAGGCATCGAGAAGCAGGCGCAGAAGGACCCGCGGCATCACTTCGACTGGCTGTTCCTTGCCGGCGTTGGGTTGAACCAGGTCGGCGAGCTCGAGGACTCGCTCGAGGCGCTCGACGCGGCGGTCGCGCTGTTTCCAGACGACCCCGAGGCGCGGATCGAGCGCGGGCTGGTGCTGTTCGAGCTGAGCCGCTTCGAGGTGGCGAAGGCGGCGTTCGAGGAGCTGGTGAAGGAGCTGCCCGAGGATCCGACCGCGCCCCACTACCTCGGGCTGCTCGCCGAGCGCCGGGGAGACGAGGAGGCAGCGCGGAAGTTCTTCGCCACCGCGACCCGCCTCGACCCCGAGGGGTTCCCGCCGGCGGTGGTGCTCAGCGAGAAGGAGTTCGACTCCGCGCTCTCGGCCGCGATCGCCGCGCTGCCGGAGCAGGCCCGGGGTGAGCTGGGCAACGTGACGATCGCGGTCGAGCCGTTTCCGGATGATGAGTCGCTGCGATCGGGCGAGGTCACGCCGACGATCCTCGGGGTGTTCGTCGGGACCCCGGTGGATGAGCGGAGCCCGCTGGTCGCCGAGCACCACCAGACCGCGCGGATCGTGCTGTACCAGAGGAACCTCGAGCGCTTCGCGCGGACGCGGGCGGAGCTGATCGAGCAGATCCGGGTGACCGTGCTGCATGAGGTCGGGCATCTGCTCGGGCTCGACGAGGAGGAGCTGCGCGAGCGCGGGCTCGATTGAGGGCGCGGGGCGGCGGTGTTGGCTCGGGCGGCCCGCGGCCTAAAAGATATCGGGCTCCGTCGCCGCGGATGCACATCGGCCCGGGTAGGCCGGGACTCGGCCGCTCGGCCGTGCCTGGATCCGGCGTGCGCTCGGTTCGGTTGGCTCCGGAGTCGCCCAGGCCCACCTGGCGCTGATCCTTCGGCACGCCGAGGCGTTGCGACGGGTGCCGTGGGCGGCGGGTGCCTCCCCCGCCGACGCGCGGAGCTTATGTATTAAATTTAATAAATAGCCCGTTCGCGCCTCGCCGCCCCCCCCTGCCCCCACCCCGCTGGTGCCGCGGCGTTTCGGACTGCGCGGCTCCGGTGCGTGGCGACCCCAGCCCCCTTCCCTGCCGAGCCGGCTACTTGAACTTCCAGCTGATCGTCCGCGCCTCGCCGAACCGCTCGATCGCGAACCTCAGCTCGGTTGCGGTCCTCAACTTCGAGTACGCCTCGAGCGCCTTGTCCGGGCTGTTGAGCTGCAGCTCGTTCACCGCGCTCACCACGTCGCCGTTCTTGAACCCCAGCAGCTCGTAGAGGCTGCCCGGCCTGATCGCGAAGAGCTTGAACCCCTGGCTCTTCCCGTCCTTGAAGCTCGGCACCAGCCGCGCCTCGGTGGCGAGGCAGTTCGCGTCGGCGAGCGCATCCCTCACCATCGGCTTCAATTCCCTCGTCCACGGGTCGACGGCGATGATCGCCGCGTTGAGATCCGCCCCGTCGAGGCAGTGCGACGGGCGGAGAGGAACCAGCAGTGGCGCAACCGGCAGCTCGTCCGGGTCGACCAGCACGACCGTGCCCCGGAACTGCGCCGCCCCGGCCGCCTCGCCGAGCATCGAGATCAAGCCCCGCACCTGCCGCCCTTGCACCTCGCCGTCGATCACCATCTTCAGCGGGCGGCGCGCGACCTTCTCCGACGCGCGCCACGGCTCGCAGAGCGTGGTGCTCGCGAACCGCGCCAGATCCTCGAGCGTCGCTCCGGCCTTGAACTTCACCTTCACCGCCGCGTCGGGCGCGGGCGGCACGCACACCGTCCCTCCATCGCCCGTCGCCGCCAATACGAGGAGCCAGATCATGGACCCGTCCTCATCGCCCTCGGCGCCAGCCGGTTGATCGCCTCGATCGCCCGATCGATCTCGGCCCCGGTCGTGCCTCTCCCGTAGGAGAAGCGCAAACACTCCTGCGCCTGGGTGGAGGTCAGCCCCATCGCCGTCAGCACGTGCGACGGCGTCAGCGAGCCGGACGCGCACGCCGCGCCCGAGGAACAGCAGATGCCCTCGAGGTCGAGCGCGATCAACAGCGCCTCTCCGTCGATCCCCGGGAAGCGCAGGTTGCTCGTCCCCGGCGCCCTCGGGACGCCGGCCCCGTTGACGATCGCCCCCTTCACCCCGGCCTCGAACCGCGCGCGCAGCCCGTCGAGGCTCACCGCCTGCGCCTCGACCTGGGAAGTTGCCACCGCGACCGCCGCCGCGAGCGCCTCGATCATCGGCAGCGCCTGCGTCCCACCGCGCCGCCCGTCTTCCTGGTGCCCCGGCGTCTGCGGCTCGAGCGGGGTGTTCCTCCGCGCGAGCAACTCGCCGATCCCCGCGGGCGCTCCGAGCTTGTGGCCGGAGAAGCCGAGGAAGTCCGCCGGCACCTCGCGCAGCGTCGCCGGGACCCGGCCCACCGCCTGCACCGCGTCGGTGTGAAACACGATCCCCCGCGCGACGCACGCCCGCGAGACCTCGGCCACCGGCTGAACCACTCCCGTCTCGTTGTTGACCCAGATCAGAGAACACAGCGCCGTCTGCGCCGTCAACGCCTCGAGCACCCGATCGGCCGCGACCCGGCCTGAAGGCTCGGGAGCCAGCCGCACCACCGTCGCGCCCTGGGCCTCGAGCTGCTTGACCGCTCCGAGCACGCAGGGGTGCTCGATCTCCGAGGTCACCACCCGGGTGCGCGCGCGATCCTTCCGCGCCGCCCAGGCGCCCTTGATCGCCAACGCGGCGCTCTCCGAGCCCGAGCCGGTGAACACCACCTCGCGCGGCTCGCAGCCGAACGTCTTCGCGACCGCCTCGCGTGCGGCGGTGAGCCGGGCGCGCGCCGCCCTGCCCGCCTGGTGCACGCTCGACGGGTTCGCCCCCGGCGCGACCAGCGCGCGCTGGAGCGCCGCCGCCGCCTCGGCCAGGAGCGGCGCGCCGGCGTTATAGTCGAGGAAGATCACGACTCTTGCTGGCCGAGGTTGAGCAGGGCCGTGCCCCGCTCACCTTCGACGCCGAACGCCTTCTGAAACCGGCGGACGACTTCCCGCTTCAGCTCCTCGCGATCCTTGCGCTTGCCCGACAGCGGGATCCGCGCCCCCGCCATGCTCCCGTGGCCGCCCGCCGAGCCGCCGAGCCCGACCAACGTCTCGCGAATCAGGCGCCCCGCGCGCATCCGCCGATCGCTGACCCGCAGCGACAGGTAAAGCTGGCTGCGAAACGAACCGAACGCCAGCGACCAGCGCGGCCCCTCGAGAAACGACAGCCGCTCGGCGACCTCGGCCACCATGTCGGCGCTGTAGATCTCTCCAAGGTCGGTGATCACCGCGTCGGTGTAGACCTTCGCCTGCTCGATCGCCGCGTGGTACAGCTGAAAGTACCGCGCCGGCAATTCGGGGTGCTCGATCTGGCTCAGCAGGTTCCGATCGATCTTCGGGAACAGCCAGAGGTAGCTGTCGATGTCCGGATCGTGCGTCTGCCGATCGAGGTCGCGGGTGTCGGCCTTGATCCCGTAATACAGCGCCGTCGCGAGCTCAGGGTCCGGCTCGATCCGCGCCGCGCGCAGGTACTCGACCAGCAGCGTCGAGGTCGCGCCGTAGTCACTGCCGACGTCGCCGAACCGGGCGGTCAACCCTTCTTCCCGTAGCGGGTGGTGGTCGATCACCACGTCTGCCCGCACGCCTCCCGGCAGCGAGTGGTTTCCGATCGGCTGTTGGGTGTCGACGAGGCAGACGAGGTCGTACTCGTCGAAGACGATCTGCGACACCGGAACCACCGGGAGCTTGAGCACCTTGACGAAGGCCAGGTTCTCCGCCCGGCCGATGATCCCGCCGTACGCGACCTTCGACTCCATGCCCGCGCGCACTTCCAGCACCCGCCCCAACGCCACCGCCGACGCAATCGAGTCCGGATCCGGATTGTCGTGGGTGAGGATCACGACCTTCTTCTTGCCCTTGGCGAGCTTGAGCAACCGATCGACCTTCACCCGGGCCGAAAGCGACGCGACATTCAAAGGCGTGAGCGCGGCCCCCAAGGCTCTCCCCCTTCAGTTGACGGCTTTGTACTTTCGCGCGTCGTCGCGGAAGTACTTGAGCGCGTTGTCGAGCGAGTTCTCCATCGCGTCCATCATCAGGTTGGAGAAGCTGCCGACGGTTCCACGGAACGCCTCGTAATACTTCTGGCGGTCGATCGAGTGGATCACCGACGGGAACATCTGGTTGCGCAAGAGGATCAGGTTGCTCAGCATCCGTCCGACCTTCCCCGAGTGTTCCGCGAAGGGAAAGATCTGGATGAACTGGTGCTGCACCCGCGCCGACTGCAGAATTGGATGCTGCTCCCGAAACTCGGCGGTCGCCGTGTAGTCGATGAGCTTCTCCAGCATCGGGAGGATCTTCGCGGGCTGCGCGATCTCGTGAAAGTAGGTGCGGTGAAGCGGCATGTCCTTGCGCAGGCCGGCCTTGTCGCGTTCCTTCGCCAGCTCTTTCTCGCTGCGCTCCCGCCGCTCTGCCGCCGCCCGCGCCGCCTGGGCCTCGGGGGTGTTGCCCGCCAGCAGATCGTGGATCCGGCGCACCTGGGTGATGGTGATCCCCGTCGCCTTCTTGTTCAGAATCTTTGCTTCTTCGCGCAAGTACTCGAGGCACGCCTTGTGGTTGCGGATCTCGAGGACGATCGGCATCAGCGAGGCCTCGGCGGCGATCGCCCCGGGCCGCAGCGCGGAGAGCAACTCCTGCCCGGTGTAGACGACGCCTTCGAGCGCGTTGTCATGGTAGACCCACGACATCTCGAACTTTTCGAGGAAGTCCTGCGAGGCGACCTTCTTGCTGGCGAGGATGTCTCGCAGCGCCTCGTTCTTCTCCTCGATGTATTGGTACCGTTCCTTCACGCGGGGCACGGTATACAGATTTCGATCTGACTCCGCTACGGAGAATGACTCAAGTCGATGATTTGACTGTCGAATTCCGACATCGCTTCGCAGCGTCGCTGCCGCCGAGATCGCGGGGGTGCGGCACCCTCGGGGCCGCCCGACTCAAA
>JAYVRT010000935.1:0-3529 GCA_043776025.1 Archangiaceae bacterium
GTGCTTGGGGTCGTTGATGTAATAGGCGAGCGGCTCGTAGGTGACGCCGCCGAAGACGCCCATCATCGACAGGGTGTCGTAGTCGTAGTTGTCGGTGGAAAGGTTCTTCGACCAGTCGACGCGGATGTACTGGCGCGCGTACCAGGGACGGTCGACGTCGTTCTCTTCGATCACGTTCTCCTGCTCGCCCGTCGCCGGGTTGTAGGAGCGCTTGATGTCGAAGTGCTTATCGATCTTATAGGCGGCGACGATGATTCCGTCGTTGGTCGCCTTGCCGGCGAGGCCCTTGCCGTCGGAGTTCGAGATCCGCTCGTAGGAGAGCCGGGCGACCAGCAAGTCCTGCTGCACCGACCAGCGCACCCGCGAGAGCGGCTGGGCATAGGTCGAGGTGAAAAGGCCGTCCTGCCCGGCGCCGTAGCCGACGTCGATCAGCGTCCCCTGCGAGTAGAACTCGGGGTCATCCTTCGCGCTCAGGTAGTCCGTTCCGACGAAGAACGACTTGTCGTAGTAGTCGGGCTGAACCCGGTCGATCGGCGGCTGCTGCTTGGCGCAGGCGCCAAGGACGGTGAGCGAAGCAACGATCAGTGATCGGCGAAGGGACATGGGTTCTAGCCTCTAGAGAAAGCTCGCCGCCGCGGCTTCGATGTCGAAGCTGGCGTCGAGGTACAGAGTGGTGTTGCGGTTGAAGAGCGGCTGAAGGTAGGTGCCGTCGGGCGAAGGCTGGCCGGTGACCGTCCAGGTGCCGAAGGTGAGCGAAACCGGCTTGGTCAACTGGTAGCTGACGGAGAGCGCGAAGACGGCCAGGTTCTTCACGTCCGTGCCCTTGTTGGAAAGGCCCTGGGCGCCGGCGAACTCCACCGGGTTGGCGCTCTGCGGGTAGAGGAACAGGTGGTACCAGGAGAAGAACGCGTCGACCGAGAGCTTCTCCAGGGGCTTGAAGCCAATCGCCGGGCCGTGGGCGAAGTCGTAGTTGACGTTGTACTTGCCGCTGTCGGTGTTGCAGCCGGGCAGATCGACGCAGCTGAGCGGCGAGGAGTTGATGATCAGGCCGCCCTTGTTCTGCGAGGTGGTGAAGCGGTTGAAGCGGTAGGTGAAGCGGCCGGTGTACGCCACCGACAGGCCGTGGAGCAGCTTGAACTCTTTCGAGAGCGACAGCGACGGCCCGACGGTGATGATGCGGCTCTGCGCCTGCGAGACCTTGGAGGTCGGCAGGAGGAAGCGGACGTCGCCCCCGAGGTGGAGGCCCGTCTTCGGCTCGGTGACACCCGCGGCGCCGACGTCGAGCCAGATGTCGGAGACCTCGACCTCGTGATCGTAGGTCGTGGTGTCGGAGGTGGTGAACTCCTGCGAGAGGTAGAGCCGACCGCGGACGAAGAGCTGGTCGTTGAAGTGCCACTCGGGCATCAGGCCCAGGCGGTGGCCCCAGGTCGGGTTGTAGTGACCCTCGGCGGCGGGCGCGAGGGTGAGCGCGGTGATCGAGTGGCTGTAGCTCACCGTCGACCCATGAAACGCGCGCGGCACGCGCTCGGTGGCGGTCTGCGTCTGGGTGACTGTGGTCTCCGGGGACGCGGTCTCGGGGCTGGCCACGGGCGCAGCGGCGGGAGCGATCTCTGCCGGGGTCGGGGCATCGGCGGCAGGGGCATCGGTGTTCAGCGGCGGGGCCGAAGGAGCGGGAACGGGCTCAGCAGCCGGCGCCGGCTCGACCGCCGGGCTGACAGTCGGGGCAGGATCGCCAGCGGGCTGCTGCGCGTTCGCTACAAAGCTAACGCCCACCAAGGTGAACAGGACGAGAAGGACGTGGTTTCGAACGTACATGGGCCGACCTTTGAAGACAGGTGCGGCCCCAAAGCAGTATTCGTGCCGAGTTTCAACCCCCCGGCCCCGATGAGGTGCAAAATGACGGCGGCCTCATGACTGAACCGAACCGCCGCAAGTTCATTCGCGTCAAGCCGAAGCAGCTCGCGACGCGGGTTCGCTGGGGCGAAGAGCTGCACATCGGCCTGGGGATCGAGAACATCTCGCTGGGGGGAACCTTCGTCCGCTGCAACACGCCGCTGAAAGCGGGGCGCGAGGTGACGCTCGAGCTGGTGCGGCCAGGCGCGAGCCAGCCGATCGCGCTGCCGGGGCGAGTGACCTCGGTGGTGACGCTCGCCGAGGCGCAGCAGTCGCGGCGCGCAGCGGGAATGGGGATCGCCTTCGACCCGTTGCCGCCGCATCTTCAGGCCCGGCTCGAAGGTTTGATCGGTGCGATTGACCCCACGGCGGTACGAGAGCTTCCGCCGCCCGCGCCGCCCCCGGCAAAGCCAAAGCCGAAGGCCCCTGCCCCACCGGCGGCGCTGTCGCGCCACGATCCGGCGCAGCTGCTCCGGGAGATCGAAGTGCTCAAGGCGGAGCTGCAGACCCGCAACCGGAAGATCGAAGAGCTGCTTTCAGAGAACAAGTCTCTCTGGCAGAAGATCCGTACCCTCGATGTCTGAACGGTTCTTGTGAAGATCGACGAAGTGGTCAGCACCGCGGAGCGCCTCGGGCTCGAGCCGGACACGCTCGACGTGATCGCGGCGGTGCTCGATCGGGTCAACGCCAGCGGCGAGCTTTCGACGAAGGTCGAGCGGCTGGCGGTGGCGCTGGCCGACGATCCGCCGGAGGACGCGGTGCTCGACGTCGCGGAGAGCGGGCTGGAGCAGTCGCTGGGGACCAACGACGCGCGCACGCTCAACCTGATCCTCGCGCTCTCCCAGGTGCCGGCGGCGGAAGATCGCCGGGCGGCGTCGGGCATCGATGAGGCGATCACCGAAGCGACGCTGAAGGATCTCGCGGTCTGGGTGCGGCACTTCAACAAGCACGGCGGGCTGCACGGGATCACCCTCGAAGTGCTGGACTGGGCGCAGCGCTACCTGCGCGGCGACCTGGTGCGCATCGGCTCGGCGCACTTCGACCTGGTGCTCTTCCACGGAAAGATCACCGTCTTCCGCCACCGCTTCAGCCGGGAGCTGGCGGCCCGATCGGCCGACGGCCAGGCGATCGACCTGACGCAGGGCGTGCTCCTCGACCGGTCGTCGGAGGCCCACCCCTCGGACACCTGGGAGGTCGCGCTCGAGGCGGAGGCCCCGGTGCTCGACGTCCACATCCCCGCCGACTCGTTCGTCAGCCGCGGGGGGATGAGCCGCAGCCTGCAGGACGCCTTCGCCTTCTTCGCGCGGCGCAACCCCGGCACCGCACCCGTGGGCGCTTGCGGTGAAGCGTGGCTGCTCGACCCGCAGATCCCAAGGCTGCTCCCGCGCAACGTCGGCATCCAGGCGATCCAGGCGGGCTGCTCGCTCTACCCTTCGTCGGTGAGCGAAGAAGCGACGCTGCGACGGATCTTCGGCCCCGACGTCACCCGGGCGCAGGTGGCGAAGCTGCCGCGCGACTCGATGAACTCGCTGCAACGCGCGGTCGCCCAGTTCCTCGCCGACCCCGCGGCGTCGCTGCGCGCCCGGGGCGGATTCATTCTCCGGGAAGAGCTGGCCGCGCTGGCCGCCTCGCGCAA
>JAYVRT010000936.1:0-12249 GCA_043776025.1 Archangiaceae bacterium
CGTCGACGCCGTTGCCGCAGATCTCCACCTTGATGCAGGACGAATCCCCCGAGCAGTCCGGGTCGTCGCAGTCGACTTTTCCGTCGCCGTTGTCGTCGATGGTGTTGTGGCAGTCCTCGAGGATCCGTTTGCAGATCTGCTCGTTGAAGCAGGTGGGGTCGGCGCAGTCGGTCTTCCCGTCGTTGTTGTCGTCGATGCCGTTGCCGCAGATCTCCACCCGTGGCTTGGGCGGTGTCGAAGGCGGACAGGCCTGGAGCAGGCACAAGGCCCAGAGAACGAAGAAGGAGGTGCGCGGTGACACGGCGGGGTGACTCTTACTCCAATCGCCGGGGCGTTTCGAAGCAGGGCCCCTTTCAGGGCGCCAGGTTCTCCGTTTGGCCGGCCTTGACCTTCACCACCTTCGTCACCCCGCCGAGGCGGACCTCGTGCCGGCCCTCGACGACGTCGATCGGCTCCAGCGGGGTCGCCCCGAGCAACTGCCCGTCGAGGGCGACCTCGGTGCCCGGCCTGGCGTCGATGGTGAGCGTCCCTTGTGGCATCACCACCGCCTGCTTCAACTCGCGGCCGGGCTCGATGGTGAGGCTCAGCTTGCGGACTGCTCCGGCGTGGGCGTTGCGAAGCACCAGGTTCAACTTCCCCGACGGAACCGGGGTGCGGACCAGCGGCGTCGTGCCGAGCTTCTCGTTGCCGAGGTAGACGTCGCACCACGGGTCGGTGCGCAGCGTCAGGTAGCCGTCGTCGCCCTTCACTGCGGGGGGGCCGCTCTCCGGGCTCTTCTGCTTCGGCGCGACGACGGCGGCGGCGACGGCGGCAGGCTCCGTGGCAGCCGCGGGCTCCGGACGCCTGGGCGTCGGCGTCGTCACGGGAGCAGCGACGACCAACGCTGGCGGCGGCGCCACCTCCTGCACAATCACCACCGGGGCCGGCGCCGAGGAGCGCGAGCCGAGGAAGAACGCCCCGCCGATCCCCAACAGTCCCAGGCCGGCGCCCAGCGAGGCGACGAGCGCCAGCCTCGAGGGCGGACGCGCCGCGGGGGCGGGAGCGTCGGGCGGGACAAACGGCCGGGCGACGGTGACATCGAGCAGCGGCAACCCTTCCTCGAGCAGCGTGCCCAGCACCACCGGCTTGGGCTGAGAGCCGTGGCGCACGCCCGGTGAAGAGGGCCGCGGGGCCGGGGTGCCAGGCTCGCCGGGGAGGCCCGGCTTCGGCTCGGAGGTGTGTCCCACGCCCGATACCGGGGTGCCCTTCACCGGCGCGAGGTTGGTCACCGATTGCCCGCTGCGCAGGCGCGTCACCTCGGCGACGACCGCGGCGAGCTCGGTGGCGCCGACCTTCTTCCCTGAAGCGTCGAGCCAGTCTTCGAGCGCCAGCTGCAGCTCGTGGGCATCGGCGTACCGGCCCTCGGGCGTGGGGTGCATCGCGGTGCCGACGATCTCGGCGAGTGCGGCGTCGAAGCCGAGCTCGCTCAGTGGCCGGGCCGTGCCGTCGAGGATGGTCTTCATCAACCCCAGCTCGGTCGGCGACTCGAACGGCCGGCGCTGGGCGAGCAGCTCGTAGAGCGTGACGCCGAGCGCGTAGACGTCGAGCTGCCGGCCGGTCTCCTCGCCGCGAATCAGCTCGGGCGACATGTACGCGTACTTGCCCTTCACCGTACCCGCGGCGGTGCGGTGGACGTTGGTCGCCGCCTTGGCGATGCCGAAGTCGAGCAGCTTGGGGATGCCGCCGCTGGAGATAAGGATGTTGTCCGGGGTGACGTCGCGGTGGACGATGTTCCGGCTCACCCCGGCCTCGTCGCACAGCTCGTGGGCGTAGTGCAGTCCTTCGCAGACGCCGATCACCGCGCGCACCACCCACTCGGCGGGCAGCGGCTTGTTGAGCCGCACGTGGGTCTTGCCAATCGCCCGCAGCGTCTCGCCGCGGATGTATTCCATCGCGAGGAAGTACTGGCCGCCGTGCTCGCCGAAGTCGAAGACCTGGACGACGTTGGGGTGGCTCAAGGTCGCCGCCAGCCGCGCTTCGGAGAGGAACATCTCCACGAACGCGGGGTCCTCGGCGAGCTCGGGGAGGATCCGCTTGATCACCACCACCTTCGAGAAGCCGCCCGGGCCTTCGGCCTTGCCGAGGTAGACCTCAGCCATCCCTCCGCGGGCGAGCAGGCGTTCGACGGCGTAGCGGCCGATCTGCTCCATGCGGCGGTTGTTACGGCCCCAGCGTTCGGACGCGTTCGTTGAGCGTGTCGGCGATGAACAGCGCGCCGCTGGCGGAGATCGAGATCTGCGCCGGCGAGTAGAGGATCGCGTCCTTCGCAGCGGCACCGTCCCCGGCGAACCCGGGGGGGCAGGTGGAGCAGGTCTGGGCCCCCGCCACCGGCGTCACCGTGCCGTTGGTCTCGATGCGGCGGATGTTGTGGGACTCAAAGTCGCTGACCCACAGCGCGCCTTGCGCGTCGAAGGTCAGCCACCACGGCCGCCGGAACTGGGCGACCAAAGCAGGCCCCCCGTTCCCCGTCGAGCCCGCCACGCCGCTGCCGGCGATGGTGCTGATGTTGCCGACCGGCGCGGTGACGAGGTTGATCTTCCGGATGCGTCGGTTGCCCGAGTCGGCGACGTAGAGGTCTCCCGCGGCGTCGAGCGCCATTCCCACCGGCTGAAGCAGCAGCGCGTTGGAGGCCGGGCCGTTGTCGCCCGAAAAGCCGTTGGTGTTCCCGAAGGCCGAGCTGCCCGCCAGCGTGTTGATGACCCCCGAGGTGAGGTTGACCTTGCGGATGCGGTGGCCGCGCTGGACCAGCGCCGAGCTGCTGTCGTACTCGGTGACGTAGAGTGTGTTGCCCGCCTTGAGCAGGCCACGGGGCGCCACCAGCACCGCGGCGGTGGCGAAATAGTCGTCGCCGAAGCAGTCGTAGGCCGTGCCCGCGCCGGCGGGCGGAGCGGTGGGAGTGGAGTTCACCCCGACGCAGCCGGCCGGAATCGAGCCGCCGCCAGCGACGGTGGTGATGTTGCCGGTGGAGTCCACTTTGCGGATCCGTGCGTTGCCGCTGTCGACGAAGTAGACGTCGCCGTTGGTGTCCACCTGCAACGCTTCGGGCGCGGACAGGTTGGCCTGGGTCGCGGGCAGTCCGTCGCCGGAGAAGCCGCGCAGGCCCGTGCCGGCGAAGGCGGTGACGTTGCCCGCCGGGTCGACCTTCCACACGCGGTCGTTCTCCCGTTCGCCGACGAAGAGGTTACCGGCGGCGTCGAGCGCTGCGCCGTAGGGCCGGAAGAAGAACGAGTCGAGCGCGGTGAGGTTGGGGGGGAAGGCGCCGACGTAGGGTTGGAGGTTCCCCGCGGCGTCGATGCGCTTGATGGTGTTCGGCCCGGCGCCGAGCTCGGCGTAGGTGGAGAAGAAGACGCCGCCGTCGGGAGAGATCGCCACCGCCGAGGGCCGGCCGACCTTCGCCGCCAGCGCGCTCGCGCCGTCGCCGGTGACGAAGCCGCTCACCCCGGTGCCAGCGATGGTGGCGATCAACCCGTACGCGACGCCGCCGTCGGGGAGCGTGCCCGCGTCGGCCGGCGCCACCCGGCGCACCCGGGCCCCGGAGTAGGCGGTGATGAACACGTCACCGGCCGCGCCCACGGTCAGCCCGCGCGGGGTGTAGATGCTGCTCGAGTTGGCGGCGACGTTCTCGGTGAAGGGCGTGGTCGCCCCGTTGCCGGCGACGGTGGAGAGCAGCCCCGTCGCGGCCGAGACCTTGCGGACTTTGTGCGCGTCCGCCTCGGCGAAGTAGACGTTCTCCGCGGCGTCGATGGCGATCGAGATCGGGTTGTTGAGCGAAGCGGTCGCGGCGATCGCCCCGTCGGCGGCGCTGGTGTTGACGCCGGTACCCACGACCAGGCTCGTCATCCCCGCGGGCGACAGCCGCCGCACCCGGAAGTTCGAGGTGCAGCCGATCGCGCTCCAGTAGACGTTGCCGGAAGCCGAGACGCGGACGTCGCTGATGTCTCCCACCGACACCACCGCGCCCTGGCCTTCACCGGTGTAGTTGCAGCTGCCGGTCCCGGCGACGGAAGTGATGGTGCCGACGGAGTCCACCTTCCGCAGCCGGGCGTTGCCCGCGTCGGCGAGGTAGAGGTTGCCCGCCGCGTCGAAGGCGAGTCCGCGCGGGTTGCAGACCAGCGCCTGGCTCGCGGCGGCGCCGTCGCCGGAGAAGCCGCAGACGCCGGTGCCCGCGACCCTTCGGATTCGGCCAGTGAGGTCCACCTTCATCACCCGGTGACGCTCCGGCTCGGAGTAGTAGAGCTCGGCGGTGGTGGGGTGAAACGCCATCCACGTGATGCGGGAGAGCGCGGCCGAGGTGGCCAGGCCATTGTCCCCATTGAAGCCTCCGGCGAAGGTCTTGATCACCGCGTCGACGCGGAACACCTGGTCGCCCGCGCCGCCGCCGCCGGGCGCGGGGTTCTTCACCCCGACGGTGAAGACGCCCGACTTGAGCAACTGGGCCGCGGGCAGGGTGGCGTTAATCTGCGTCGGCGAAGTCACGGTGGCGGTGATCGCAGTGCCTCCAAAGGTGACGATCGCTCCGGTGGCGAAGCCGGTGCCACTGAGGACCAGCGGAATCGGCGCCGAACCGGCGAGGCCAGAAGCGGGGTTGATCGAACCCAGGGCCGCGGAGAGGTTGTTGATGGTGAAGGACGCGCCCACCGAGGTGCCACCCAGGCCCGGGGTGTTCGCGGTGACGACCGCGACCCGGCCCAGCACCAGCGAGGAGGCTGGCACAGTGGCGGTCAACTGCGTTGCGGAGTCGAAGCGGGTCTGCAGCCGCACGTCGTCGAACATCACGTCGGTGGTCGCCCCGAAGTCGGTGCCGGTGACGGTGAGGGTGAGGTCCGGTGCACCCGCGGTGGCGACCTTGGGAGAAATCGATGCCAGCGCTGGCAGCGGCAGCACTGGGTGAATCGCGATCAACGCGGTGGCGGTGATTTGAGCGTCGAGCACGCTGGTCGCCGTCACGGTGGCGACGTTGTCCACCGGGAGCACCGAAGGCGCGGTGTAGTTGCCGTCGGTGTCGATCGTGCCCTTGTCGCCGGCCACCGACCAGGTCGCGGCGACGACTGCGGAGTCGAGCAGCGCCACCAGCTTCACCGTGCCGCCCAGCACCACGTTGGCGGTGGACGGGCTGATCGCGAAGCGGGTCCCGTTCATCCCCGCGATCCCGGCCTCGCACTTGCCCGAGGCGTTGCAGCCCATGCCCGAGGGGCAGTTGGCGTTGCTGCGGCAGGGAATCGTCACCGGGCCCGATGCGGGGCAAGCGGTGAGCACCGAGGCGAAGAGGAGGCACAGACCGCGGCTGAACATTCTCAGAACTCACCTCGCACCAGGACTCCGCCCGACTCACCCGCGATCATCCCGGAGACTTCGGTCTTGCCCAGACCCGGCCCCGAGAACGTGAAGAGCGCTGCGCCCACCACCGCGAGCGCCGCCCCCGCGCTGTAGCAGGCGTAGCTCGCCGTCGCGTATCCGGTTCGGCGGGTTTGCAGCGTCTGCGCCTGCGCCGAGGTGTGCAACCCCGCGGCGAGGACGCGGCCCGCGTTCTGCGAGGCGTAGGCGGTGGCGATGCCGGCGCCGAGGCTGAGCACCCCGGCCGCGACCAACACCGCGGGCAGCACCACCCGGCGCGGAGGAGGCGGAGGTGGAGGAGTCGGCTCCAGGTGGATGATCTCCACCCGCGCGGGCGGCGGCTCGGCCTTCACCGGGGCGGGCTCGGGCACGACCACCGGCGGCGTCGGCGGCGGGTTGAGCCGGGCGAGGCGGGCCTCCTTCGATTCGTCGAAGAGCCGGCGAATCTTCGGCGGCACCCCGGGGGGGAAGGGGACCTGCCCGTTGACCTCGAGCGCGGCGTCGAAGGCCCTGCGGGCGTCGTCCGGCCGACCGAGGTTGACGAAGGTGATGCCGAGGTCGACCAGGGCCTGGGCGCGCAGCGGGCCCTCAAGCTCCGGCAGGTCCCGCAGCTGCTCCAGCAGCGGCAGCGCCGCCTCGAAGTCGAGGCTCTTCATCCGGGCGCGCGCCTTCTTCTGCAGCTCTGCCGGGCTCGCCGCCGCGAGGGCAAGGCTCGACGACAGCAGGAGGCAGGTGCACAGCCAGACCCTCGACACGTTCGACCCCCGGCGGGCGAGCCGCCCGCTTCGTGATACCTGAGACTCTAACCAGAGGCGATGGCTTCCAGCCACCGCGTAAGCGCAGTGCGCAGC
This sequence comes from Archangiaceae bacterium, assembly GCA_043776025.1. GTDB lineage: Bacteria > Myxococcota > Myxococcia > Myxococcales > Myxococcaceae > JAYVRT01. Next base: position 6,225 of record JAYVRT010000936.1, read on the forward strand.
GCCTCCTCCGAGTCGGCGACGAAGAGCGTGTCCTGGTACTGGGTCGGGTCGAACGGGGTGCGGGCGATGAGATCGAGGTCGAACGGCAGCAGCCTCGACTCCCTCTCGAACCGACCCAGCTCGCCGAACGACGACAGCAACCCCGCGCCGACGGCCTTCACCTGGCCACCTTCCCGCACCAGACCGAACTCGAGGCAGTACCAGTAGGTGCGAATCAGCCTCTGGGTGGTCGCCTCGTCCGCGCGCCGGGTGGCGGCGCCGAACAAGTGGTTGAGCTGGGCGTAGCGCTCGTCGGCCAGCGACGGCGCGTGCCCGACGAGCTCGTGAATGACGTCCGGCTCGGGGGTGTAGAGCGGCGCGCTCGGGTGGCGCATGTACTGGGTGGCGAGGAAGGTGCGGCTCTCGAGGCGCTCCATGAACTCGCGCGGCGTCACCAGCCCAGCGACCGGCGCATAGGCGAAGCGGGTGGCGCGCGTCAGTCGGGTGCTGATCTCTGAGAGCTGGGGAATCCTGCCGGGCTCGAAGCCAATCGTCGGCCACGCGTCGAGGAAGCTCTGGGCGGCGTAGCGCGCGTGCAGCGGCGCGAGGGCCGCGAGCGCGGTGGCCCAGACCTGCTGCTCCTGCGCGGAATAGGCGACCTCGGGCGCGGGCGTGCCCGGCCGATGGGCGTCAGCGAGGCGGGCGATCGCGTCGCGCCGCTTGCGGTAGTCGAGATCCCGAAAACCCGGGTGATCGCGATCGAGCTGAACCAGGTGGGCGTCCACTTCGGTGGCAGGATGCCACGCTTTTCAGCTAAGGCCCCGCTCCATGCACGACGCTGATCTGGCGAAGGAAGCGCTCGCTGAACTGCCCGCCGACATCGCCGACAGCCCGCTGTTCAACGGGGACCTCGCGCCGGTACCGAAGGCGCGCCGCACCTGGACCACCTATAACTTCGCCGCGCTGTGGATCTCGATGGCCCACTGCATCCCCACCTACATGCTCGCCGGCGGGCTGGTGGCGGTGGGGATGAACTGGTGGCAGGCGCTGCTCACCATCGGCCTGGGCAATTTGATCGTCCTCGTGCCGATTCTGCTCAACGCCCACCCCGGGACCCAGTACGGAGTCCCCTTTCCGGTGCTCGCCCGCGCCTCGTTCGGCACCGTCGGCGCCAACGTGCCGGCGGTGCTGCGGGCGATCGTCGCCTGTGGCTGGTTCGGGATTCAGACCTTCATCGGCGGCGAGGCGCTCAGGACGTTCCTCGAGGCGATCTGGCCGGGCTTCGGCACGCTCGCCGCGGGGACGACCTTGCTCGGCCTCTCCGTCCCCAGCGCGATCACCTTCCTCTTCTTCTGGGCGCTGAACATCTTCATCATCTACCGGGGGATGAACGCGGTCCGGGTGTTCGAGAACTGGGCGGCGCCGCTGGTGCTCGTGATGGCGGCGGTGCTGATGGCCTGGGCGGTGTCGCGCGCGGGCGGCATCGGGCCGATGCTCTCCCAGCCCTCGAAGTTCGCCACCTTGGGGGAGTTCTGGAAGGTCTTCGTCCCCTCGCTCACCGGGATGATCGGCTTCTGGGCGACGCTCTCACTGAACATCCCCGACTTCACCCGCTTCGGAAAAGGCCAGCGGGAGCAGATGATCGGCCAGACGCTCGGCCTGCCGACGACGATGATTCTCTTCTCCGCGATGGGGGTGATCATCACCAGCGCGACCCAGGCGATCCTCAAGGGCGTCGCGGTCGACAAGCTGTGGGACCCGGTCTTCATCCTCTCCCAGCTGACCTCGAGCACCGCGCCGCCGGGCCTCGACGCGCCGTTGATCGCCTCCGACGGCGCCCGGCTGGTGGTGGCGGTGGTGGCGCTGCTCGGCGTCGGCATCGCCACGCTCTCGGTGAACATCGCCGCCAACGTCGTCAGCCCGGCGAACGACTTCGCCAACCTCGCCCCGCGGCTGATCTCCTTCAAGACCGGCGGCCTGATCACTGGAATCGTCGGCATCTTGATGATGCCCTGGAAGCTGCTCGCCAGCGCCGACGTCTACATCTTCAACTGGCTCGTCGGTTACTCGGCGCTGCTCGGGCCGATTGCCGGAATCATGATCGCCGACTACTGGCTCCTGCGCCGCCGGCAGCTCGACGTGCCCGACCTCTACCGGACCCACGGCCGCTACGCCGGCGAGAACCCGGTGGCGCTCGGTGCGCTGGTGCTCGGTATTGCCCCCAACGTCCCCGGCTTCCTCAAGAGCGCGCACGTCCTGTCTGGGCCAGAAACCTTCTTCGACCAAATCTACGTCTACGCCTGGTTCACCGGCTTCTTCCTCGCCGGCGCGCTGTACTTCGCGGGCACGCGGCTGCTGGACCCCAGGCCGGGTGGCAAGGTGGCGGTGGGGGTGCTGCTCGCCGGGCTGGGGGGGGCGCTCTCGCTGGGCAGCTACGCGCTCTCCGGGCCTGGGGGCGGCTACGTGCTGACGACTGGTTTAGTCGCTTACGGCGGCTTTCGCGCCTGGCGCGGGCTGAAGCAGAAGTAGCGGCCGGTAGAGATCCGGCTAGCATTGGGCCCATGACCGGGCTCCTTCTGACTTGTCTGCTGGGACTCGCCCCCGGCATCCAGCTTGCCGATTCGGCGCCACACCGGCGGGTCCACCTCGTCAACTACGCGCAGGACGCCGGGCTCGACCGGATGACAAAGGACGACCTGCTCAACGAGCTCAACCGGCTCGACCGGACCAAGCCGACCCTGACCAGTCCCATCGTCCTGCTCAGCCTCGGCGGAGCCTTGTTCATCACCGGCTCGGTCCTCTTCGCGATCTACTCCGGGGCCTATTCGGCCGCCGTCGAGCTGGGAGTGGGAGGGCTGCTGATTCTGGGAGGAGGGGTGCTGTTGATCGTCGGGGTCATCCTGCTGGTGACCCACCTGGTCGCGCTCGGCAACTACCACGCACAGGTCGACGAGGTGCAGAAGGAGCTCGACTACCTCTCGAGGCTTCCCGGCGGTCGGCGGCCGACAGAGCTCCCGCCGCCGCCTCCGCCTCCCCCGCCGCCTCCGGGCGCGGGCTTCATCGAGCCGGCCCCCGGAATGGTGGTCGCGACTTTCTAGAAGAAGCGGACGCCGGCCTCGCGCAGCAGCCGCACCAGCAGCGTCATCGGCAAGCCCTGGATGCCGGTGAGGTCTCCCTGGATGTCCTTGAAGAGCGCCTGGCCTTTGCCTTCGACCCGGTAGGCCCCGGCGCAGCCCTTCCACTCGCCGGTGGCGACGTAGCCGTCGAGCTCGGCGTCGGTCAGCTCCCACAGCGTCAGCCGGGCGACGTCGACCTCGGTGCACAGAAAGCCCGGCCCGACGACGCAGACCGCGGTGTGGATTTCGTGGGGCCGGCCGCGCAGCGCCTTCAGCTGGGCCCGGGCCCCGGCCGCGTCGGCGGGCTTCCCCAGTGGCTTGCCGTCGAGCTCGACCAGCTGATCCGAGCCAATCACCAGCGCTTTGGGAGCGCGACGCCAGGCGGCCCGCGCCTTTCGTTCAGCGAGGATCGCCACCGCGGTCGCCACCGGCGTCCCGTCGGCCACCGCCTCGTCGACCCCCGGCGCCTCGGCGCGGAACGTCAGGCCCAGCGGGGTCAGCAGCTGCCGCCGCGCCGGCGAGGTCGAGGCGAGCACCAGCTCGGTGTAGCGGCCGCCCGACTCGAAGCTCACGGCTCGCTCTCGGCGTCCTCGCCCGGTCCGAGCAGCTTGTAGAGCGTCTTCCGGTCGACCCCGAGCAGTCGCGCCGCCTCGGACTTGTTGCCGCCCACCTGCTGCAGCACGGTCGCCGCGTAGCGCCGGGACAGCTCGGCCAGCGTCGGGCTGTCGCCGGTCAGGCCCTGGGGCTTGGTGGGGCGATCGCCGATGGGCGCGGGGAAGTCGCCGGGGCCGACGACGCCGGTGGCGTTGAGGGCGAGCGCGCGGGCGACGAGGTTCTCCAGCTGCCGCACGTTGCCCGGCCAGTCGTAGGTCATCAGCCGCTCGAGCGCTTCCTTCGTCACCACCGGGCGGGCGCCACCCCGGGCGTGCTGGAAGGCGAAGTGCTCGACCAGCAGCGGAATGTCCTCGCGGCGCTCGCGCAGCGGCGGCAGGTGCAGGTGCACCACGTCGAGGCGGTAGAGCAGGTCCTCTCGGAACTTCCCTTCTTTCGCCAGCTGCGAGAGGTCCTTATTGGTGGCGGCGACGACCCGCACGTCGACCTTCACCGCGGCGCTCTCGCCGACACGGCGGATCTCTCCTTCCTGCAGCGCCCGCAGCAGCTGGGCCTGAATCTTCGGGCCGACGTCGCCGATCTCGTCGAGGAACAACGTGCCGCCGTTGGCCTCCTCGAAGAGCCCGCGGCGGGCGCCGGTGGCCCCGGTGAAGGCGCCGCGGGCGTGGCCGAACAGCTCGGACTCCATCAGCGACTCGGCGATCGCTCCGCAGTCGACGGGGATGAACGGCCCGGCGGCGCGCGCGCTGCGCTGGTGCAGGGCCCGCGCGACCTGCTCCTTGCCGGTGCCGGTCTCTCCGGTGATCAACACCGGGACGGACGAGGGCGCCGCCCGCGCCACCTGCTTGTAGACCTCGAGCAGCGCGGCGCTGCGGCCCACCAGTTGGGTCTGCTTCACCAACTGGCGCAGGTTCTGGTTCTCGGCAACGAGGCGCTTCTGTTCCAGCGCCCGCCGCGCCACCCGAACGATCGCGTCGACGTCGAACGGCTTGGAGAGGTAGTCGAAGGCGCCCTGCTGGATGGTGTCGAGCGCGCCCTCGATGTTGCCGTAGGCGGTGACGATCACCACCGGCGTCTCCGGCTGGTGCTCGCGCGACACAGTCAGCACCTTGAGCCCATCGCCCGGGTCGGGCATCGCCATGTCGGTCAGCAGCAGGTCGTACGCCGGCCCGGCGGTGATGCGGGAGATCGCCGCGGGAGCGTTGGACGCGCTGAGCACCTCCCCCATCGGCCCGAGCAGCCGCTGCAGCAGGTCGATCGCGTGCGGGTCGTCGTCGACGACGAGGATGCGCGGCCGGTTCATGCCGCGGCCGCGACCCGCGGGCGGTCGGCGAGCGGCAGCCGGACGATGACCCGGGTCCCGGCGCCCTCGACGGTCTGCAGCTCGATGCTGCCGCCGTGCGCTTCGACGAGCCGCTTGGTGGTGGCCAGACCCAGGCCGTAGCCGGGTAGTCCGCGGGCTTCCGGGGCGCGGAAGAACGGGGTGAAGAGCAGCTGGCGCGAGGCCTCGGTCATCCCCGGGCCGTTGTCGAGGACCTCGAAGACGGCCTCGTCCTTGTCGGTGCTCAGCCGCACCGTCACCTTCGCGCCGGGCCGGCCGGCGGTGTACTTCACCGCGTTCGACAGCAGGTTCTGGGCGATCGACTGCAGCAGGGTGCTCGGGCAGGCGACCCGCACGTGGGCCTCGAGGTGGCGCTCGAGCACCACGCCGTGCGCGGCGGCCGCCTGGCTCTGCTCGAGCAGGATGGTGGTGATCGCCAGGTCCAGCTCGGCCGAGCTCTTCTCGCTGGGCTTCCCGGCCCGGCAGAAGCGCAGCAGCGCCTCGACCAGCTCGCTCATTCGACCGGTGGAGGACTCGGCCTGCGCGAGCAGTTCCTTGGTCGCCGCGTCGTCCGACTGGCGCCGCGCCAGCGTGAGGTAGCCCTTGAGCGGCGAGAGCGGAGAGACGAGGTCGTGCGCCACGCGGGAAGCGAAGGCGTCGAGCTCCTGGTTGCGCCGGCCCAGCTCCGCCATCTGGTCGTGAATCGTCGATTCCTGCCGCTTGAGCAGCCGGGTCACCTGGAGCGCGACCAGCAGCGAGAGGACGACGCCGAGGCCGACCACGCCCGCCGCCGCCTGGGTCGCGCGCAGGCGAAGGTCCTGCAGTTGGTGGAGCAGCTTCTGGGTCGTCTCCGCGTTCTGCCGGGCGAGATCATCGGCCACCGCGTCGAGCTCGAAGTTGATCGGCTTGACCTCTTCCTCGAGGTGTTTGCGGGCGCGCTCGGCCTCTTTTCGGTTGGAGTACTTCACCGTCACGTCGACCGTCTTCACCAGCTTCT
>JAYVRT010000937.1:0-3517 GCA_043776025.1 Archangiaceae bacterium
CCGGCTAAGCCGCGTGCGACTTGGCCAGAAAAGCATCGAGGGTGCGCAGCAACGCGTCTCGATCACGCCGAGCGAGGCTCTGGAGCTGGGCGAGCCGGCGGGCGAGCGTCTTGTCGATGGTCGGAAGAGCCGCCGCCGACTCGGCCTTGCTGCCGTGGAGTCCGAGGATTTCGTCGGACGAGACGCGGAGGATTTTGGCGAACCGCACGATGAGCTCGCCGTGCATCAGTAGATCTCCGCGCTCGTACTTGGAGATGAGGCCCTGCGCCAGACCGAGCGTCACCGCGACATCGGATTGGGTGAGGCCCTTCCCTTTGCGGAGGACCGCCAGTCGGTGGCCGATCGCCTGGGCCCCCTCGCGAGTAGTGACGACTCTCTTCTTTGCCAAGACGGACTCCTCCATGCCGACAGCTGCCGGCACGGTACGTCCGAGCTCGAGAGGTCCCATGAGTCCACCTTGAAGTTAAATCCACCATAGCGTATTCCATGTGCTTCGACTCGGGACAGCGAAAAGGGCCGCGAGGCCCTTGACAGGTTTTGAGGGGAGGCAGATTTGGCGCGGATTGCAGAGGCGGAGCTGGAGCGACTGAAGTCGGAAGTGTCCGTGCAGCGCCTGGCGGAGGCGCGGGGCATTGAGCTGAAGAAGCAGGGGGCCGACCTTGTCGGCCGCTGCCCGTTTCACCCGGACAAGACGCCGTCCTTGATCATCAGCCCGGCGAAGAACCTGTGGCACTGCATGGGGGCCTGCAAGGCGGGCGGCAGCGTCATTGACTGGGTGATGAAGGCCGAGGGCGTCAGCTTCCTGCACGCGGTCGAGTTGCTCCGCGCGGACGTGACGCTGACGAGTTCGCCAGCGCCGTCGGTGCGGAAGCTGCCGACGCCGGTGGCGCCGGGGGCGGACGACGAGGCGGTGCTGAGCCAAGTCGTCGACTACTACCACCAGCGGCTGAAGCAGACGCCCGACGCGCTCGGGTACCTGAAGTCCCGAGGCCTCGAGTCGGCCGAGCTCATCAGTCACTTCAAGCTTGGCTTCGGAGACAGGACGCTCGGACTGCGGCTGCCGCACAACAACCGCGTCGCCGGCGCCGAGCTGCGCGGTCATCTCCAGCGGCTCGGCGTCATCCGCGAATCGGGCCACGAGCACTTCAACGGCAGCCTGGTGGTGCCGATTCTCGACGCCGCCGGCAAGGTGCGAGGGCTCTACGGGCGGAAGGTGACGAGCCACCTGCGGCCAGGCACACCGCTGCACCTCTACCTGCCAGGCCCGCATCGCGGCGTCTTCAACGAGGCGGGCCTCGTCGGTCAACGGGCCGTCATCCTCTGCGAGGCGATCCTCGACGCGCTGTCCTTCTGGAGCTCCGGCTACCGGCAAGTCACCGCGGCGTACGGCGTCGAGGGCTTCACGCCGCTGCACCTCGAGGCGCTGAAGCGGCACGGCGTGCGCGAAGTCTTCATCGCCTACGACCGAGACGACGCCGGCGACGCCGCGGCCGCCGCGCTGGCGAAGACGCTCTTCGCCGAGGGCTTCGAGTGCTGGCGGGTGCTGTTTCCGCGCGGGATGGACGCCAACGAGTACGCCTGCAAGGTGCTGCCGGCGGCGAAGTCGCTCGGGGTGGCGCTGCGCCAGGCGGCGTGGATGGGCGTCGACGCGAAGGCGAAGCGCGGGCCGGAGCTGGAGGTGAGCAGCGCTTCTTCCTTAGCTGCTGTGACGGCGACCGCGGCGCCGGTGGCCACCACCCAGCTCGCCGGCATTGAAGGGGGCGGCAGCTCGAGGACCGAGGAGGCGCGACCTGCCGCGGCCGAGCCGTTCTTCTCGCCGAAGCAGCAGGCCATCATCGAGAGCCTCGGGCCCGAGGCCGTCGCGGCCGCTCACCTGGGCGTGGCGACCGCCGCGGCGCTCGAGGCCGACAGCCTGCGTGCGAAGAGCGCGCTCTCCCCGCGCCGGGCGGCGCTGGCCGTCGTTACCGCGGCGCCGGTCGCTGCGGAGCCGCTGGTCGCTGCGACGCCGATCGCCGCGACGGGTGTGATCAACGCGGTGCCGGTGATCAACGCCGCGGCGACGGAGATCGACCCGAGCGCGACCGCGGCGCAGGCGGAGCCCGAGGCGGCCGGCGACGCCGACGAGCTCGTCTTCCACTTCGAGAGCCGGCGCTACCGGGTGCGGGGCCTGAAGAAGAACACCAGCCACGAGGCGTTGAAGCTGAACATCCTCGTCAGCGCCGGCGAGCGCTTCCACGTCGACACCGTCGAGCTCTACTCGGCCCGGCAGCGCGCCGCGTTTTTGAAGGCCGTCTCGGCCGAGCTGCAGCTGCACGAGGACACGGTGAAGCGGGACCTGGGCCAGCTGCTGCTGAAGCTCGAGGCGCTGCAGGACGAGGCGATGAAGAAGCTGCTCGCGCCGAAGACGCCCTCTGTGAGCGAGACGGACGCCGCGGCGGCCCTCGAGCTGCTGAGGTCGCCGCGGCTGTTCGAGCGGATTCTCGAGGACTTCAACCGCTGCGGCGTCGTCGGCGAGGAGACGAACAAGCTCGTCGGCTACCTGGCCGCGGTCAGTCGCAAGCTCGAGGAGCCGCTGGCCATCCTGATTCAAAGCAGCAGCGCCGCGGGGAAGTCGTCGCTGATGGAGGCGGTGCTGGCCTTCGTGCCGGAGGAGGACAAGACGAAGTACTCGGCGATGACGGGCCAGTCGCTCTTCTACATGGGCGACGCGGACCTGAAGCACAAGGTGCTCGCCATCGTCGAAGAAGAGGGCGCAGCCCGCGCCACGTACGCGCTGAAGCTGCTCCAGTCCGAGGGCGAGCTCACCATCGCCAGCACGGGGAAGGACCCGACGAGCGGCAAGCTGGTGACGCACGAGTACCGCGTCGAGGGCCCGACGCAGCTGTTTCTCACCACCACGGCGAGCGAGCTGGACGACGAGCTGCTCAACCGGTGCCTGGTGCTGACGGTCGACGAGGAGCGCGGTCAGACGCAGGCCATCCACCGGCTGCAGCGGGAGAAGCAGACGCTCGAAGGGCTGCTCGCGCGGCGGGACAGAGACGCGACGCTGAAGCTGCACCAGAACGCCCAGCGGCTGCTCCGCCCGCTGCTCGTCGCGAACCCCTTCGCGCGGCAGCTGACCTTTCTCGACGACCGCACCAGGACGCGCCGCGACTTCCCGAAGTACCTCACCCTCATCCGCACCATCGCGCTGCTGCACCAGCACCAGCGGCCGGTGAAGACGGTGCAGCACGGCGAAGCGCTGCTCGAGTACGTCGAGGTCACCGTGGCGGACGTGGAGATCGCCAACCGCCTGGCGGCGGCGGTGCTCGGCCGCTCGCTCGACGAGCTGCCGCCGCAGACGCGGCGGCTGCTGCATCAGCTGGAGCTCTGGGTCGGCCGGGAGTGCGCGAGCAAGCAGCTGAAGAAGGAAGCCTTCCACTTCACGAGGCGCGAGGCGCGCGAGGCGCTCCGCTTCAGCGACACGCAGCTGCGGCTGCACCTGGGCCGGCTGGTGGAGCTCGAGCTGCTCGCCGTG
>JAYVRT010000938.1:0-3517 GCA_043776025.1 Archangiaceae bacterium
CTCGTCACCCCGCGCACCCTGGTGTGGATCTTCCTCGACGTCGGCGGCACTGCGAAGGGCGCTGCGCCCTCGGTGCTGGTGCTGCGACCCGGACTCAACAGCTCGACCGAGTTCCTCTCCGAGGTCGACCGTTACCTCACCAAGGAGAATCCGGCCCCGCGGCTGGCCGCCTTCAGCGACGGGGTTCGCGCCGCGGTGCTGGCGAAGCAGGCGATTGTCGACATGCCCGCCGAGGCCCTGGAGATGGCGTGGGGCTACCCCGAGAGCAAGCAGATCAAGTTCGAGGGCGAACACAAGCAAGAGAGCTGGAGCTGGCCGGGCAACAAGCGCGTCGCGCTGCTGATCGACGGCCGGGTCAGCGAGCTGAAGTAGCGGGCTTTTTTAGTTCCGCCAACGTCCGCGCCGCTGCGCCTTCTTCTGGTGCTTGCGCTGGGTCGCCTCGTGGGCCTTCGCCTCGCCCGGCCGGGAGAGCGCCGGCAGATCGCCCATCTGCACCGGCCAGAAGTGCCCCTCGAGGATTGCCTTCACCAGCTCTGTCTGGGTCTTCACCGAGCGCTTGAAGAGCGTCGCGGCGTACCCGACCTCGTCGAGCGAGCTGCGCGCGTCGCTGCCGGCCACGCCGGGGAGCTTCATCGCCAGCGCCGCCTCGATCGCCTGCTCGTTCGAGCCAGGCCGCACCCGCGGGTTGTAGACCTCGACGCCCGAGAGGCACTTGAGCGTCTTGAGGTAGTCGCCGGCCGGGTACGAGGAGTCGCGGTCGTAAGGCCGGGCGGCGACGATCGCCGCGCCCAGGCCCTTGACCTTCTCCAGGCACTCGTCGGCGTTCCATGGCTTCTCCCGGTTGCTGCCCCACATCTGCACCGGCTCGGGCGCCTTGAGCGGATCCGGGAAGAAGCACAGGTATTGGCCGCGGTCGGTCGAAAGCTCGAGGCCGACGAAGATCTTCAGCTTCGTCTTCTTTGCCAGGTCGAGCAGCTCGTCGCAGCCGTCCTGGGTGTTGGTCTCGGTGAAGGCGACGCCGTCGAGGCCGTGCTCCTCCGCGCGGTTGAGCACCGCCTTGGGGTCGAGCTGGCAGTCGCGGGAAAGCCAGGAGTGAACGTGGAGGTCGATCAGCATGTGGGGTTCGTGGCATAAGCCACTTCATGTTCACGGGCGTCAAGGTGTTTTCCGCGACCAAGGCCAAGGAGCGCGAGGAGCTCGGCGAGCACGTGTCGCGGTGGATCAAGAGCAACCAGGATCTGGAGATCGTCGACAAGGTGGTCACCCAATCGAGCGACAACGAGTTCCACTGCTACTCGCTGATCCTCTTCTACAAGCCCAAGGGCCAGTAACCGTCTTTTCAGGGGACGTAGAGCGCAGCGGCTCCGGCTTCGAGATCAAGCAGCACCGAGGCGCCGCCGAGCATCACCGTCTTCCCGCTGAGCACGTCGCGGTAGCTGCGGGGCGCGGCGGTGCCCAGCGCCCCCTGGAGCGTCAGCTGGACCTGGCGCGCCGGCCCCCGGTTGATCACCGCCAGCGCGCCCTCGCCGGCGGCGTCGCGCTCAAAGACGTAGAGGTCCGGCTCGATCGCCAGGGTGTAGCGATCGCCAAACCGCAGCGCCGCGCTCTGCTTGCGGGCGACCCCCAGCTTGCGGACGACCTCGAGCAGCGCCGCCTCGCGGGCTGACAGCGCCGCGCCGAAGCGCATCATCCGCCGGTTGTCCGGGTCGCCGCTGCCCGGCAGGCCGATCTCGTCGCCGTAGTAGATCAGCGGCACGCCCCGCTGAGCGAGGAGGAAGGTGAACGCCCACTTCGCCCGGGCGAAGGCGAGGTCGCTGGTCACCTGGTCCGGGGGCCGGTTGTTCCAGGCCTGGGCCGCGGGATCAGCGTCGATCTGCCCGGCCGCGGTGGAGATGAAGCGGGCGACGTCGTGGTTGCCGAGGAACGGGGCGTTGAGCGTACCCGGCGGGTAGAACGCCTCGTCGGCCTTCACCGCGTCGTCGACCCCCTTGAGCGAGCCGCCCCTGGCGAAGGCGTCGACCACCGGCCAGTAGAGCGGGAAGTCGAACTGCCCGTCGAGCTCGTGGGGCCCGAGGTATTCGGCGATCTGCGGCCGGCCGTCGACGCCGGTGAAGGTCTCTCCGACGAGGTAGAAATCGACGCCAGTCCTGTCGGCGATTGCGTTCACCGACGAGGCGACGTTTCTCCCCCCGGCGTGATCGAGGTGCTTGATCGCGTCGAGCCGGAAGCCGTCGAGGTCCGCCTGCTCGAGCCAGAAGAGCGCGTCGGACACGACCTGGTCGTTCTGCGCCGGGCTTCGCCAGTTGTAGTCGGGCAGGTACGGCGCGAACCAGCAGTCGAGCGGCCGGGCGTCGAAGCTGCACCCGGCCTCGCCGCAGATGCACGAGCCAGAGACGTTGAACCAGCCGTCGGCCTTGTGGTCCCGGTAGTACGGGTGCTCCTGGTGCACGTGGTTGAGCACCAGGTCGGCGATGACGCGAATGCCGTGGCGGTGGGCGGTGGCGGTCAGTTCCTGCAGGTCGAGGATCGTGCCGAAGCGCGATTGCACCTCGCGCGCCTTGCTCGGCCAGTAGCCGTGGTACCCGGTGTAGAGCTTGCCGAAGCTGCCGGAAAAGGCGCCGTCGGGGTTGGCGTCCACCGGGGAGAGCCAGAGCGCGCGCACGCCCAGCTGATCGAAGTAGCCCTCGTCGAGCGCCTGGATCACGCCGCGGAAGTCGCCGCCCTGGTAGTTCGCCTGGGGGTCGACGTTCGGGGTGGCGACGTCGTTGGCGGGGTCCCCGTCGCGGAACCGATCGGTGAGCACGAAGTACAGCAGCGCCTCGTCCCAGCCAAAGGGCGTCGCCTCGACCCAGAATGGCAGGTAGAGGCGCTCGGCGGCTTTCCCCGTGGCGTCGCTCATCGTCAGCACGACCTGGTGCTTGCCCACCGCGAGGCCTTCTCGGGTGACGAGGAGCTCGCCGGTGCCCGCGTCCCAGGTCGAGACAATCGGCGCGCCGTCGAGGCGGACCGTCGGCGGGAGCAGCGCCGACCCGAGGCTGCCGCGCTGGGCCCGGGCGGTGAGGGTCAGCGTCCCGGCCGCTGCGGCTTCGAACTTGACCACCCCAAGCACAGGGGCGGTGCAGTCGGGGACCCGGAGCCGCGAGTGCTCGACGCCCCCCGCCCAGCGGCGAAAGCCGTTGGCCGGGTCGGTGATCGGGGCCGCGCCGCTGATCGCGAACCGGTAGGCGTAGTCGCGCGCCTCGAGGGTCTTCTTGAACTCGAAGATCCCCGCCGCACCCTTCGTCATCGGCTCAGGGTTGAAGGCGTTCCACTCGCCGAGGACGCTGATCGGGCCGGTCGACGCCTCGGGGGCGAAGCGGATCACCGACTCGCAGGATCGCTGCGGAGGCCGATTCACCGGCGCGGCCGGGCACCCGACCCAGATCACGGCCAACACTGGAGCGAGGCGGCGCAAGGCCTTCCGGCTCTTAGCCCAAGGTTTTGCTTGATTCGACTCGGGTTTTGTCTAAAAGCGCGG
>JAYVRT010000939.1:0-3511 GCA_043776025.1 Archangiaceae bacterium
CACGACGCCCTCGCGCTCGACGAAGAAGTGTTCCATCGAGCGGTTCATCGCGGCGCTCAGGGCGACCGAGCGGATCGCTCCGACGTCGGGGCCGCTCGACCACCCTGCGACCGAAGCTTCGACCCACCTCTCGCGATCCGCGTCGCGCAGCCGCCGGGCATGCGGCTGGGTGGGGGCCGAAGGGTCCGCCAGCCCACCCAACGACTGGACCAGCACCGTGCTGAGCTCGATCGGCCGGTAGCCGCGATCGATCAACAGCTCCAGAGCGCCGACTCCTGCGAACGGGCTCACTTCATGCGTTGCGCTCGCGCCACGGGCCTCGAAGAACCCTTCGAGCCGCGCGAGCAGAGCAGCATCCACGGAAGTGAAGAGCCCCAGCCCGAACGACTGGGTGAAGGGAGAGTCCGCTCCGTCGAAGATCGCGTAGGTGCCGCCGAAGTCCTGCCAGATCCCTCCGGAGCCGGGGGCGAGCTGCTCGCGCACTGCGATGAAGGTGGTGCCCACCGCGCCGTCCGCACGCTCGAGCCGGCGCGCCAACTCGGCGTCCATGAACAGGGTCATGCGCCACCTTAGGCCCCGTCGGCCGTGGGTTGCGCCGTGGATCTGAGGCCCTCGGCGCGCGAGCCTCGCCGTCTGCGTTCAATTGCTGGGGCGCGGCTTCGCAATCCAGGCGGCGGTCTCGCTCAGGGGCATCGGCCGGGCGAACAAGTAGCCCTGCATCAGCTCGCACGAGAGCGACTTCAGCACCGCGAGCTGCTCCTTCGTCTCGACGCCCTCGGCGGCGATCGCCAACTTGAGTCCGGTGCCGAGGGTGATGATCGCGCGGACCACCTCCCTGGCGCTGGGCGAGGTCGAGAGCTGGGCGACAAAGCTCTTGTCGATCTTGAGGCCAGTGAAGGGCAGGCGGTGGAGCGTCCCCAGCGAGGAGTAGCCGGTTCCAAAGTCGTCCATCACGACCTGAACCCCGTGATCACGCAGCGTGGTCAGGTTGACCAGCGCCTGCGGGTTATCGAGCACCACCGTCTCGGTCACCTCGAGGCACAGCAGCTGTTTGGGGAGGCCGGTTCTGGCGAGCGTCTCGAGCACGAGCGACGCCGCGCCCGGGCGGTCGAGGTGGCGCCGCGAAGCGTTGACCGAGATCTTCAGAGGATGACCGTTGGCGTTCCAGACTGCGGCCTGGGTGCACGCCTCCTCGAGCACCCAGGAATCGAGGGCGCCGATCACGCCGGTCTCTTCAGCGAGGGTGATGAAGTGTTCCGGGGTGAGCAGCCCGCGCTGCGGGTGGCGCCACCGCACCAGCGCTTCGAAGCCCTCGAGACGCTCGTCGGCGACGCGCAGCAGGGGTTGGTACAGCAACTCGAGTTGACCGCCTGGAATCGCGCGGCGCAGCTCGCCTTCGAGCTGGAGCAGCGACATCGCGCGCTCGTGCATCACCTGGTCGAACACCGCGACCCGGCCCCGGCCGAGGGCCTTGGCGCGGTACATCGCGGTGTCGGCGTCGCGCAAGACCTCGTCGGGCCGTTTGTAGGCGCCGTGAAGCATCGCGATCCCGATGCTCGCGCCCGAGAAGACCTCGCGGCCTTCGATCTGGAACGGCTGGGCGAGCTTCTCGACGATCCGCTCAGCGACTCGGGTGGCGCCGTCCGGTTCCCGGGCGTCGTCGAGCAGGATCGCGAACTCATCTCCTCCAAAGCGCGCGACGGTGTCGATCGCCCGAACCGATTCCTCGAGGCGGCGGGCGATCGCGATCAACAGCGCGTCGCCTGCGTTGTGACCGAGGCTGTCGTTCACCACCTTGAAGCGATCGCAGTCGAGGAAGAGCACCGCGAATCGGCAGTCGGCGTCCCGGCGGTGCCGGATCAGCGCGTGCTCGAGCCGGTCGAGGTAGAGCACCCGGTTGGCGAGCCCCGTGAGTGGATCGCGGCTGCGAGCGGTGGTGACGTCCGAGAGCGAACCTGCCATCCGCGTCGCGTGCCCGTCGGCGTTGCGGACGGCGTTGCCGCGCAAGCGCACCCAGCGCCAGGTGCCGTCCTTGTGCTTCATTCGCAGGTCGGTCTCGAGCACGGTCATCGAGCCCGCGACGTTCGCGGCGAGCTCGGCCTCGAGCCGGGCGTGGTCGTCGAGGTGCACCCGGTCGAGCCAGCCGTCGATCGTGTCCTCGACCTCGAGGGGGCCGAGGCCGAGCAGCTGTTTCCAGCGCGGCGAGAGGAAGATGGCGCGACCGGCGGTCTGCCAGTCCCAGCTGCCGTCGTTCGAGCCACTGACCGCGAGCGCGTACCGCTCTTCGCTCTCACGCAGGCGCTCCTGGGTCCGCGCGCGCTCCGCGGCGTAGCGCACGACCCGGTCGAGGAAGGCCCCGCCGAACTCTCCCTTGATGAGGAAGTCGACCGCGCCCGACTTCATCGCGTCGAGGTCGAGCGCACGGTCCGTCTGCGCGGTCAGCATCACGATCGGAGTCCGGCAACCGGCGGCGACGGCCCTGCGCAGCAGCTCGAGGCCTGAACGCTCGCCCAGTTGGTAGTCGAGCAAACAAACATCGGGCGATCCTTCGGTCAATCGCGCCAGGCCCTTCTCGAAGTCCTCGGCCCACTCGAGCGTGATCGGCGAGTGGACCTCTTCCAGCAAGGTGGTCACCACCTTGAAGGCGAACTCGTCATCGTCAATCAACAGAACGGTTGGGCCGGTCACGGTGCTAGCGGTCCTTCCCCAGCGTGCCGTGCACCAGCCCCTGATCGCGGGCCCCGCCCCCCCCGGTGCGCGCCCCCCTGGATGCTGAAACCCATTTCTGGATGCTACCGCAAGCCCGCCGGACACGGTCGCCCAGTGAGCCCTGGCGTGGTTCGACTCCCAACCGCTGTTGATCTTGCGGCGCGCGGCTCTCTCGAGTTCGACCTTGGTGCCGGCCGCCAGGCCCAACACCGTATCAGGGTGCTCCGCCGTCGCCGTTCAGCGGCCTGGTGCCGCCATCGCCGCGGCCGAGCCACGAGACATCCAGGTGCGCGGCGTTGACGAGGTAGCAGGCTCCGCCGGGGACTGCCTTGTCGCCTGACGTGCCTGAGCCAAAGTTCCATTCGACGAAGCGCAGGTTGGTGAGGTTGGCGGTGAAGCGGCCCGCGTCGACGCTCTTGTCGGCGCGGGTGACATCGACCGCGCCCGCTTGCGCGAGGAAATCGCGATCGCACACTCCGGTCGCGTCACAGCCGGTGCTGAGATAGACGCAATAGTCGCAGGTCGCGATCTTCGTCGCCGCGAGCGCCTTCGGCCCGAGCATCGCTCCGTTGAAATAGTAGAGCTCGAAAAAGAGCAGGTTCTGCCCCCCGTCAGACGAAGCACTCAATCGCGGGTCCCCGATCGTGGCAAAGGTGCCGTCGTAGCCGACGCCCCCGAGCTTCGGGTTGTACCCCGCAGCAACCACCTGGCTCTGCGGGAAGTTCGAGCTCAGAGTCGCACACGCAGCGCCGCCGCCCGCGCCGCCGCCAGTACCGCCGCCAGCGCCACCGCCACCGCCACC
>JAYVRT010000940.1:0-3511 GCA_043776025.1 Archangiaceae bacterium
TGATGGGGTTGAAAGAGAAGCCCACCCGTTGACCACTCCGCTGCAGCGCCTGCAGGACGCGTTGTCGAGGGTGGTGCTGGGGCAGGAAGGCCCGCTGCAGGATCTGGTCACCTGCTTCCTCGCCCGCGGGCACGTGCTGCTCGAGGGCGTCCCCGGGGTGGCAAAGACGCTCACCGCGCGATCGATCGCCGGGGCGTTGGGCTTGAACTTCAAGCGGGTGCAGTTCACTCCGGACCTGATGCCGAGCGACGTGCTCGGGACCAGCGTGTTTCGGCCGAACGAAGGGACCTTCAGCCTGGTGAAGGGGCCGATCTTCACCGAGGTGCTGGTCGCCGACGAGATCAACCGGACGCCGCCGAAGACCCAGGCGGCGCTGCTCGAGGCGATGGAGGAGCGGCAGGTGACGATCGACGGAGAGACCCACCCGCTGCCGTCGTACTTCTTTGTCGTCGCGACCCAGAACCCAGTCGAGCTCGAGGGGACCTGGCCGCTGCCCGAGGCCCAGCTGGATCGCTTCATGATGCGGGTTCGGGTCGGCTACCCCGACGAGGTCTCCGAGCGCGGCGTGCTCACCGCGTTCCATCAGCGTGAAGGCAAGCCGCCGACGGTCGAGGCAGTCTTGAGCGTGGGCGAGCTCGCGGCGCTCCAGCAGCAGGCGGCCTCGGTGCGGTGCGACCCGAGCGTCATCGACTACACGGTTCGGCTCGTGCGCAGCACCCGCGGCAACGCCCGGGTCAAGCTCGGCGCCTCGCCGCGATCGGCGCAGAGCCTGCTCGCCGCGGCGAAGGCCCGGGCGGCCTTGCGGCAACAGGCGTTCGTCACTCCGGATGACGTGAAGGAGGTCGCCCCGAGCGTGCTCAATCACCGCCTGATGATCACCGCCGAGGCCGAGGTCGAGGGGTTGACGCCCGACGAAGTGATCCGTCAGGCGCTGGAGAAGGTCGAAGTCCCTCGCTGATGGGCCCGTATCTGCTGCCGCGCGCGGTGGG
The DNA here is from genome assembly GCA_043776025.1 of Archangiaceae bacterium. Taxonomy (GTDB): domain Bacteria; phylum Myxococcota; class Myxococcia; order Myxococcales; family Myxococcaceae; genus JAYVRT01. The sequence goes on from JAYVRT010000940.1 coordinate 990, forward strand.
ATTGGCGGCGGTGGGGTTGATCCCCGCAGCCCTCGCGGTGCTCTCTGCGTCGCTGGGGTGGGCCTGTCTGGCGATCGATCTCGCCCTGTTGGTGCTGGTGGCAATCGACTTCGCACGGGCGCCGCGCGCCGACTGGCTCCGGGTCGAGCGCGACGTCGAGCCGGTGATCTCCGCTGGCATTCCGAACCGGGTCCGGCTTCGTCTCGAGGCGACCGCGCTCGCGAAGGGAGCGCTTTCGGGCGAACTGCGCGAACAGGTGCCATCGGGGCCGAAGGTCGAGGGCCACCGAAGCCGGTTCAAGACCGAGCATGGGCAGGCGACCGTGGACTGGAAGGTGACGCCGCTGCTTCGCGGCGATCTGCTGTTGGGGCCGGTGCACGTGAAGGTCTTCGGGCCGTGGCAGTTGTGCGCGAGACAGTTCGTCGTTCCGGTGACGAGCGCGGTGAAGGTCTACCCGGATCTGACGGCGCTCAGCCGGGATGCGCTGAAGCTCGCACGCGCGCGGGACGAAGAGGCGAAGCGGGTGATCCGCCGGCCGGCAGAGGGGCGCGAGTTCGAGTCGCTGCGGGACTACCAGCCGGGAGACGACCGGCGCACCATTGACTGGAAGGCGACCGCGCGCCGCAGCAAGCCGATGGTCCGGGTGCACCAACCGGAGCGGAACCAGCAGGTGCTGTTGTTGCTCGACTGTGGACGCCACATGGCGGGAGAGACCGCGGGCGCGCCGGGCACCGCGCCCCGGAGGAAGCTCGACTTCGCGGTCGACGCCGCGCTCAAGGTCGCGAAGGTCTCGCACGATCAAGGCGACCTGGTGGGCGTGCTCGCGTTCGGAGCGGGGGTGAAGGCCTGGATGCCACCGCGCAAGGGGCCGTCGGCCTTGAAGGCGACGGCCGCCCTCCTCTACCGGGTCGAGGCGACGCTCGAAGAGAGCGACTACGGCGCGGCGATCGACCTCGCCTTTTCCCGGGGCAGGAAGCGATCGCTGGTGCTGCTGTTCACCGATCTGCTCGACGCCGACACCTCGGCGGCGCTGGTGAAACGGACCCTGAAGCTGGTCCCCCGGCACTTACCGGTCGTCGCCTGCCTGCTCGACGAAGACCTGCGGAGGGTCGCGCAAGCGGTGCCGGCGGACGCCAGCGCCGCGTTCGAGCGTGAGGTGGCGATCAAACTCGAGGACGAGTACCGCCTCACAGCCGCCCGACTGCGAGACGCGGGAGCCCGGGTGATCCGCTCGAGCGCGCACTCGTTTGGAGCGGCCACGGTCAACGCCTACCTGGAGATCAAGCAGCGGGGGCTGCTCTGAGGCACACGCCCAGGGTTCACCGCGGGGCGGCCCGAAGTGTCGAATTGGACGAAGCGCCGCAGATTGGGCGGAACCTTCTACTGGCGCGCAGACAGTCTGTTGTTTCAGTTTCCCCCGAAGCTCAACAACTTAGCCGACCTTAGCGCTCCACCCTGACAGCCCCTGGGCGTTGGCGAGTGACTGAGTGACCCGAGTGACTGAGTGACCCGAGTGACCCGAGTGACTGAGTGACCCGAGTGACCCGAGTGACCCGAGTGACCCGAGTGACCCGAGTGACCCGAGTGACCGAGTGACCGAGTGACCGAGTGACCGAGTGACCGAGTGACCGAGTGACCGAGCAGCTCGGCTACCGAGTGACCGAGCGGCTCGGTTACCGACGGGTCGGCGCGGGAACGAGCTAGTTGAGGTCGTCGGCCGCGGGTGCCTTGGGCACGGAGGCACGGCGGCGGGGCTTCGGTTTCGCCACCGCTCGCGGCTTGGCTCGGGACTTGGCGGCCTTCGGCTGACTCGGCTTCTCTCCCGAGAGGAGGTCGCGACGGGTTCGCAGATCCCGGCTGACCCGCTTGCCGACCCGGTCGGTGAGGAGCTTGTTCATCCCCGTTCCGACCGCGATGCCCAGCACCGGGATCGCCTTGAGGAAGCCGCGCCAGAGGTAGACGGCAGCGACCAGCGCAACCGCCTTGACGACCATCTTGCTCGCCACGCGCGGCGCGTAGTTCCAGATCGCCGTCCCTTCGACCTTCATCACGTCGACGAAGAAGTTCTTCCCTGTGGCGTCGTACGTGCCGACGCTGGCCATGAGGAAGCCCAGCTGCCGCTCGCGCGGATCGTCGATGTCGAACCCGTAGAGGTGGCTGAGCGCGAGCGTCATCTCCACCTCCCACTTCAGCAGCAAGGTCAGCTCGGCGAGGCCTCCCCCGATCGAGACGGCGAGCGAGCCGATGCCGGGGATGAGGCCGGGAAGCCCAGAGACTCCGCCGGCGATCGCGGTGCGATTGCTGTAGTGGCGCACCAGCTCACGCGCGGTCAACTCCCGCAGCGAGTCGGCTTTTTCGAGCGCGCTCCTGGCCTTTGCCCGGGTCCGTGCTTCGTCGACCGTGGCCCGGATTTTCTTGCTCGAGGCGAGGATCCGCTCGACCGCCGTAAGGATCTGCTTCGCCTTTTCTTCGCTCATCCCTCGACTGTAACGGGTCAGGAACGTCACTGCCGAAATGTCATG
>JAYVRT010000941.1:0-3508 GCA_043776025.1 Archangiaceae bacterium
AACGCGTGGACGGTCGGCCTGGTCGGCACCGCCCTCGCGCTGCCGCTGGCGCTCGCCGCGCTGCTCGACGCACTCCCCCTGCTGGCGTTCTTCCGGTAGCCGCCCGTGTTCGCCCAACGCACCCGGGGGATGTTCGACTTTCTCGCGGCGGCGATGTGCCTGTGGGCCGCCGCCTACCACACGCCCCCAGGAGCGCTGCTCCGTGGGGCGGTCGCGCGGCTGACCTCGACCCACAACAACGCCCGCCCGCTGCTCGCCTACTACTCGGGCGGAGTCTACGAGGCGGTCGCGATCGACACCCCGACCGACGTGCTTAACCTCCCGAACGCGGATCAGCTGGGTGGGATCGCCGCAGGCCCGGCGATCGGCCGCGGCGTCTTCGCGGCGATGCGGCATGGCTCGGCGGATCAGAAGCAGCTCGCGCTGAAGCTTGCGCGAAGGTACTCGATTGACGCGACGCTCCTCGACGACCCGGGGCGTGGCCCGGAGCTCGCCGGGGCGATGATCGCCCGCGCTCAGTCCGACCTCGGCAGTGAGGACGCAGCGGTGCTCGCCGTCTTCGCCGGGTACGAGACGGCCGACTTCGCCGTGCGCCGCGCCCAGGCGGAGCACCGGCCGTTGGAGCTGCAGATCCTCGCGGTCCAGCTGCCCCCGTCACAGCGCGCGGCGATCGACTCGGCCTCGCAGGCGCTGACGCTGGGCACGGCGTACGCGCTGGCGTGGCCGGTCAACCCGCGCACCCGGGTGAGCTCGCCGTTCGGCTGGAGGGACCACCCGACGCTCGGCCGCCCCCAGCTCCACACCGGAGTCGATCTCTCCGTACCCGAGGGCACCGAGGTGCATGTCACCGCTGACGGGGTCGTCCGCCGGGCGAGTGAAGACGGCGTCAACGGCAAGGTGGTGATCGTCGACCACGGGCGTGGCGTCTCCACCGCCTACTGCCACAACTCGCGGCTGCGGGTCGTCGCAGGGCAGCAGCTCAAGGCGGGAGACGTGATCTCGGATTCAGGGAACACCGGGCGCAGCACCGGGCCGCACTTGCACTACCAGCTGGAGCTCGCGCACACGCCGATGGATCCGTTTCTCTTCAAGAGCGCGCACTCGGCCGACCTGCTGGTGCTTCCGACTGCGCCGAAGCCGGTGGCTCCGCCGGGTGCGGTGGCGCCGGCGCCTCGACCGAGCCTGGCGCTGATCAACGCGCTCAAGGCCGGTGCGATGGCGCCTGATGCCGGCGCCATCGAGGCCGGGAACGCGACGGAATTGTAGCGCGGTCTGCCAGGGACCAAAGGCTGGGTGGCGGCGGCCGAAAGGGCAGGGACAAAGGGTGTGGCGCGATCGGCCCGACGTCATCGCCGCCTCAGGGTAGGCCGTGGCTCGGCCGCTCGGAACAGGTAGGCGGGCCTCGTCGCGATCCGAAGCGCTCCGGAGCCGCGCAACTCCATTGGGTCAGGGGGGGGCGGCGAGGCGCGAAGGGGCTATATATTAAATTTAATAAAGACGGTCTCGAACTCGCCGGCGCCCCCCCCTCCCTCGCGAGAGGCCTGATTGCATCCGAGAGATTCGCGGCTCCGGAGCCTTCCGGTTCCAGAACGAACCCCGGGAGGTCCCCGAGGAGCGGCCGGGTTCCGGTCTACACGGGCGGCGGTTTCGTTCGCGGGCCCCGCCCCCAGCCCCCTTGTCCCTGCCCCTCCCAAGCACCTCTTGCTCCCGAATCCTCCGCGGAGCTTTCGCGTTAGGCTTGGCGCCGATGCTGCGCGTCCCACTGCTGCTCCTCCTCGCGCTCACCGCCTGCGGCAGCACCACCGTCACCACCGGAGGCAACGGAGGTGGGGCAGGGGGCGCGAGCGGCGGCACTGGCGGTTCGGGAGGCACCGGCGGTTCGGGAGGCAGCGGCGGTTCAGGAGGGGGCGGCGCCGGGGCCGGCTGCTCCGACCAGGCAAAGACGGTCTACGTCATCGACAAGAACCGAACCCTTTCCGCCTTTGACCCCGCGACGAAGACCTTCCGCGACATCGGCCAGCTCGCCTGCCAGGCGACCGGCGCCGCGACGCCGTTCTCGATGGCGGTCGATCGCGACGCGAACGCCTGGGTCCTCTACAGCTCCGGCGAGCTGTTCAAGGTCAGCACCGCGACCCTCACCTGCACCAAGACCACCTTCGCCAACGCGATGTACAAGAACTTCGGCATGGGCTTCTCGACCGACGCGGTCCAGGGCACCACCGACTCGCTCTTCATCGCCGGTGGCAACTCGATCGGCTCCGCCTCTCAGTTGGCTCGCCTTGATCTGCCGACCCTGACCCCCGCCGATCGCGGTGCGCTCACCGGCTGGCCCGAGCTCACCGGCACCGGCGACGCCAGGGTCTGGGGCTTCTTCCCCAGCACCGGCGCCGTCGCCCCCTTCGTCGCGCAGATCGACAAGGGCACCGGCGCGCTGGGGACCACCTTTCCCGCCGCGGCGATCAACGGGCCGCCCGGCTCCTGGGCCTTCGCCTTCTGGGGCGGCCGCTTCTGGATCTTCCTCCGCCGGATGACCGACAACTCCACCTTCGTTTACGAGATGAACGCCACCACCGGCGTCCTCACCACCGCGATCCCCAACTCCGGCCGGGACATCGTCGGCGCCGGCGTCTCGACCTGCGCGCCGATCGAGATCAATTGACCGGCGCGGAGCAAGGACCCCGGCAACAGTGCTAGAGCGCGCGCCCATGGGTCCCACCGTGAAGATCCGCCGCACCCGGCCGAGCGACCTCCCGCTGCCCGCCTACCAGACGCCCCTCGCCGCGGGGATGGACCTCCACGCCGACCTCGACGCCGACCTCACCCTCGGCAGCCTCGAGCGCTTCGCCGTCCCCACCGGCCTGGCGATCGAGCTGCCCGCCGGCTACGAGGCCCAGGTCCGCCCGCGCTCCGGGCTCGCCCTCAAACAGGGCATCACCTGCCTCAACACCCCCGGTACCATCGACGCCGACTACCGCGGGGAAGTGAAGGTGATCCTCGTCAACCTCTCCCCGCAGAAGGTCACCTTGAAGCGCGGCGACCGCATCGCCCAGCTCGTCGTCGCCGCCGTCGCCCACGCCACCCTCGAGGAGGCGGAGGAGCTCGGGGGAACCTCCAGAGGCAGCGCGGGGTTTGGATCGACGGGCTGATCATTGAAACCCCGGCAATTTCTTAGTAAAAACCAGAGTTTGATTCTTAAGTAGTTCCCGCCCGAGGTCGTTTCGTTTGCTTTGCTACCGTTGCGGCAGCCACGTCGCTGACACCAGTGAGAGCTGCCCCAATTGCGGGCAGAAGCTCTCCGGTGGCGGCGTTCGCCAGGCGACGGCAACCTTCTCCCGCCGGCGCGCCACCACCGGAACGATGGAGGGCGCGCCCTACAAGCCGGGCGACCTCGTCTCCAACCGCTACCTGATCAAAGACATCATCGGCGTCGGCCCGCTCGGCTTCGTCTTCCGGGGCCAGGACAAGGAGATCGACGTCGAGGTGGCGCTGAAGGTGATCAACGCCAAGC
>JAYVRT010000942.1:0-12186 GCA_043776025.1 Archangiaceae bacterium
GGTGCCCCGTCTCAAGGCTTGTGTCCCAGAACATTGGATCCATGTCTTATCCCTCAAAGGAGGTCGTCGGAGGACTGACCGAATGGGGCGGAAGAGTAATGGAACCTAGCTTACCGCTTCAACCACTGGTCCAGCCAACCCAAAACGGTTTCGTGCCATTGGAGTGTGTTCGCGGGTTTCAAGATCCAGTGGTTCTCATCCGGAAACAGCAAAAGCTTCGATGGGATGCCCTTGCGCTGGCAGGCGGTGAATGTTGAGATGCCTTGCGAGTATGCGATGCGGTAGTCCTTCATGCCGTGGATGATCAGCATGGGCGTTTTCCAATCCTTCACAAACTCGGCTGGGTTCACCTTGGTATAGCCTTCGGGATTGGCCCAGGGCGTACCAAGGTGTTCCCATTCCGGGAACCAGAGCTCTTCGGTCGCGTAGTAGGCGAACGTCTCGTCGAGGTTGCCGTCGTGCGTGATGAGGCACTTCCACGGCTCGTTCCAGACGCCGGCGATCCAGTTGATCATGAAGCCGCCGTAGGAGGCGCCGAGCGCGCAGGCGCGCGACTTGTCGAGGAAGGGGTACTTCTCCAGCGCGGCGGCGAGGCCCTTCTGCAGATCCTCCAGCGGCTTGCCGCCCCAGTCGCCGCGGATCGCATCGGTGAAGGCCTGGCCGTACCCGGTGGACCCGTGGAAGTCGATCATCACCGCGGCGTAGCCGTGGCCGGCGTAGACCTGCGGGTTCCAGCGATAGTGCCAGTCGTTGCCGAAGCTGCCCTGCGGTCCGCCGTGAATCAGGAACGCGATCGGGTATTTCTTCTTCGCATCGAAGTCGACCGGCTTGACGAGGTAGCCGTAGACCTTCTCCCCATTCCACCCTGCGAAGGAGAACTGCTCGGGCTCGCCGAGCTTCACGCCCTTCATCGCTTCCTCGTTGAGCTTCGTCAGTTGCTTGCTCTTGCCGTCGGCGAGCAGGTAGAGCTCGGCCGGGCCGCGCAACGAATCGGCGATGAAGAACAGCTGCCCGCCGCCGGTGCCGGTGGCGGTGACGTGGCCGGGGTTGGCGAGCAGCGTCACCTTGCCGCTGGCGACGTCGATCGAGAAGAGCCCCGCCTGCCCGGTGTCCCACGCGGTGACGTAGAGCGACTTGCCGTCGGGTGACCACTGCATCGTGTCCGGGCTGTGGTCCCACGCCTCGGTGAGCTTGCGTTCTTTGCCGTCGGCGACGGTGCGGAGGATGACGGTGAGCTTGTCGGCCTCGTAGCCGGGCCGCTCCATCGCGAGGTAGGCGAGCGTCTTCCCGTCGGGGCTGAAGGCGGGGTTGGTGTCGGTGGCGCGGTTGGTGGCGGTGAGCTTCTTCGGGGCTGCCTTCCCGTCGGTGGGCACGGCGAAGAGATCGAGGTCGGTGCTCCACGCCTCCTCGCGGCCGACGTCGCGCGCGGTGAAGACCACCTGCTTCGCATCGGGGGAGAAGGCAAACTGCTCGTTGCCGCCGAACGGCTTCACCGGGGAGTCGGCGGCCATCTTCGGCATCAGGTCCTTCGCCGGCCCGCCGGCGACGCTCTGGACGAAGAGGTGGCTGAAGCGCCCGTCGGCCCAGGTGTCCCAGTGGCGGAACATCAGGTGGTCGTAGAGCTTGCCGGTGGTCTTCTTCTTCGCTGCCTCGGCGAGGCGCTTCTCGGTGCAGGCGAGCGTGTCGGCGTCGGCGCAGTCGGGGAAGACCTCGGCGGCGAAGACCAGCGTCTTCCCGTCGTTCGACAGGTTAAAGGCGTTGACGTCCACCGGCGACTTCGTCACCGCGACCGGCTCTCCGCCCTCGAGCGAGAGGTTGAAGATCTGCGTCGTCTCGTTGCGCCCGGAGAGGAAATAGATGCTCTTTCCGTCAGGGGCAAAGACGGCGTCGGAGTCGGGCGCGGGGTGCGAGGTCAGCGGCCGCAGCTCGGTGCCGTCGGCGCGCATCGCCCACAGGTCAACCCTTCCTTTGTTCGCCTCGTAGTCGGTGGCGCGAACGGTGAGCACCACCTTCGTCCCGTCGGGCGACAGGGCGAAGGCGAGCAGCCGGCGCAGGTTCACCTGATCATTGACGGTGTAGGCGCGGGGCTTGGCAGGAGCAGCGGGAGCGACGGCGGGAGCAGCGGCCAGGGCGAAGAGGATCGGGAGGAGCACGGGGCCGCTTATAGGCAAAAGGTTCGAAAAAGGGCGGCGCTCGCGGGGCGCCGTCGTTCGGCCGCTGTGTCACCCGCTGTGTCAGTGCGTCGGCGCTGTGCATTCCCCTTAACTCTTCGGGTTTGCTGAGCCTGGCTGGCCCGCGCTGGCGGCACAGCCCTTGCTCAATGGGACGCCATGTTCAACTCGCACGCCACCTTTCCTGAAATCGACTTTGACGCGCCCGAGCCGGCGACTGCGCTCGATGCGAGCCCGGGAGCGGCCCACGCCGGGCGTCTGCTCGCGCTTCGCGCCGAGTCGGAAGAGCTTCAGGCAGACATCGACGCGCTGGACGAGTCGATCGCCTGGCTTCGAGCGGAGCGGCGGGCGCTGCTCAGCGCGCGCCCGGTCGGCTCGGCTCCTCGGCCCGCTCCTGCGGCCTTCCTCAGCGCCTTGCTCAATTGGCGGACCGCTTCGGCCTTCCTCGGCTGCTTCATCGTCGGGCTGGCGGTGTTCTCGTGAGCAACTCGGAGCCGACGTTGTTGGAACAAGCGATGTGCCTCAACCTCGCGCAGGCCCAGGCCGAGCTCACCGCGCTCAAAGCGCAGGCCGAGCGCAAGCACCGGCAGCGGGAGGCACTCGAGGACGAGGTCGCAGCGCTGCGCGGTGCTCGCGCCGACCCCGAGGGCGACACCCTGGAACTCTGAAACACGACCTGCGCGCGCAGCTCGGCTGCTCCCGCGGGCACCTCGGTTATCATCGGCGGGTGAGCGCGCGCCTCGTGCTGGTTCCCCGCCGGACGTAGCGATGGACACCGAGCGAGACGAGCTGCGCGACGAGCTGCGGATCCGCCGGGTGGCGATCCCCCTGGCGCTGCTGGTCGCGGTGGGCTTCCATTCGTTCGGCCTGGGGCGCTTTCTCCAGCGCGCGTTCTTCGGGATGTCGCTCCACGAGCTCGGGCACGCGACCGCGGCGTGGCTCTGCGGCATCCCCGCGTTTCCTGGCCCCTGGCTGACGCCGATGGCGCAGGGCCGCTCGTGGGTCTTCGCGCTGCTGATCTCCGCCGGGCTCGCAGCAGGCTTGCGGCGCACCTGGAAGTCGAGACTGCGCTGGATCTTCGTCGGGCTGCTCGCGGTCCAATGGGGCTGCACCCTGCTGCTCAAGCCCGACACCGCGACCGCCCTCGTCCTCTTCGCTGGCGACGCCGGGGCGATGGTCTTCGGCGCCCTGGGGATGGCGAGCCTGTTTGTCCCCCGCGACTCGCCACTGCACCGCGGCTGGCTGCGCTGGGGCTTCGTCGCCATTGGCGCGGCGGCGTTCGTCGACGTCTTCTCCGTCTGGCTCGAAGCCCGCCATGACTTCGAGGCGATTCCTTTCGGGGCCAACGAAGGCAGCGGCCTCTCCGACCCGTCGCGGCTGGTGGAGGAGCACGGCTGGGCCGAAGTCCAGCTGGTCTCCCGCTACTTCACGCTCGGGGTGCTCTGCCTGCTCTCGCTCGCCGGGCTCAACCTCTTCGCCGAGCGCCGCGTCGCCGCGCAGTTCCGGGACCACCGCCCGGAGCCGATTGGCACAAACCAGTTACCATGAATGGTCTTTTTGGCACAGTACCTTTCTGGGGGCTGGCTCTACCGGGGTCGAGCGCCGAATGAGATGAACCGGCCGTCTCTTCTTCAAGGAGCTCCCGATGGCGAAGGCGACCGGCCTCTCACTCTCCACCCGCACCGCGCAGCCGATCTATGCGCAGCTGTTCGATCAGATCAGCGGGAGGATCCGCAACGGCACCTGGCCTGCTGGCTTTCGGCTGCCCCCGACCCGCGAATTGGCGACCGAGCTGTCGGCCCACCGCAACACCGTGGTCCGCGTCTACGAGGAGCTGGAGGAGGCCGGCTTCGTCTCCTCCGCGGTCGGGCGCGGGACGTTCGTCGCCGAGCTGCCGCCCCCTGCGCTGACCGTAGAGCCGCCGGTGCGGGGCGCGCTGCCGTGGGCGTCGCTGACCTCGAACGCGGTCGCGGTCGAGCCGCTGGGCCGGCAGGATCGGATCTCCCGCAGCGGCGTGCCGGGGACAAAGGTGATCGCGCTCTCGCGGATGCAGCCGTCGGAGGACCTGATGCCGCACGAGCTGCTGCGGCGGTGCCTCGATCACGTGCTGCGCACCGTGGGGCCCAAGGCGCTCGGCTACACGCCGCGCGAGGGGCTGCCGCGGCTGCGCGAGCTCGTCGCCGAGGACCTGGTGCGCCAGGGCGTGCCTGCCTCGCCGGAGGAGCTGGTGATCACCACCGGCAGCCAGCAGGGGCTCGATCTCATCTCCCGGACGCTGATCAACCCCGGAGATCCCTTCCTCACCGATGAGTCGACCTACCACGGGGCGCTCAACCTGCTGTCGGCCGCGGGAGCCCGGCTGATCGCCGTACCCAGCGACGACGAAGGCCCCTCGCTCGAGGCGCTCGCGCGCGACGGCCGCTCCGGGGTGAAGGGCTTCTACCTGATGCCCAACTGCCAGAACCCCACCGGTCTTCGGGTCTCGGTGGCGCGGCGGGAGGCGCTGGTCGACTGGTCCCACCGGGCCGGGCTGCCGCTGATCGAGGACGACTATGCCTCCGACCTCAACCTCGACGGCAAGCCGCCGCTGCCGGCGCTGCGCTCGCTCGACGGCGAGGTGGTCTACCTGGGCACCTACAGCAAGAAGCTCATCCCCGCGCTCCGCATCGGGTACCTGCTGTGCCCGCCGGCGCTGCAGCAACACATCGCGGCGCTGAAGCACTCGATGGACCTGGGCACGTCGGGGATTCTCCAGCACGCGCTCGCGGAGTTCCTCGCTCGCGGCTACCTCCAGGCGCACCTGCAGCGGGTGCTCGCCGAGTACCGGCAGCGGCGCGACGCGCTCGAGGAGGCGCTGCGCAAACACCTGCCGGCGTCGGTCACCTGGCGTCACCCCGAGACCGGGCTGCAGCTGTGGCTGCCGACGCCGCAGCTCGACCCCGAGCTGCTCTACGTCGAGGCGCTGCAGCACGGGGTGATGGTCAGCCCCGGCACGCTCAACGCCGTCGGCGCCTCTCCCCAGCGGGGCTTGAGACTCACCTACTGCGCTGAGCCGAAGGCGCGCCTGGTCGAAGGCGCCCGGCTGCTCGGCAAGGCGTGGGCAGCGGTCGAGCGCCGCTCGCGTTCCCAGAAACCCACTCGAAAGGAGAGCCGCGTCGATGCTGTCTAAGAACAAATCAACCCAGGTGACGAAGGTCGGCCTCGCCCAGATGTTGCGCGGAGGAGCGATCATGGACGTGGTCAACGTCGAACAGGCGAAGCTCGCCGAGGACGCCGGCGCGGTGGCAGTGATGGCGCTCGAGCGGGTCCCCGCGCAGATCCGCGCCGAGGGCGGCGTCGCTCGCGCCAGCGATCCGAAGATGATCCAGGCGATTCAACAGGTGGTGAGCATTCCGGTGATGGCCAAGTGCCGCATCGGGCACTTCGCCGAGGCGCAGATCCTCCAGGCGCTCGAGGTGGACTTCATCGACGAGAGCGAGGTCCTCACGCCCGCCGACGACGAGTTCCACATCGACAAGAACGCGTTCAAGGTCCCGTTCGTCTGCGGCTGCCGCGACCTGGGCGAGGCGCTGCGGCGAATCGGCGAGGGCGCGTCGATGCTGCGGACCAAGGGCGAGGCCGGCACCGGCGACATCGCCGAGGGCGTGCGTCACCTGCGCGCGCTGCGAACGGCGCTGCGGCGGTTGAAGACGCTCGAGCCGGAGCAGCTGATGACCGAGGCGAAGACGCTCGGGGCGCCGTATGAGCTGCTCAAGGCGGTGGCGGAGGCGGGGAAGCTGCCGGTGCCCAACTTCGCCGCCGGCGGCATCGCCACTCCCGCCGACGCCGCGCTCTGCATGGCGCTGGGCGCGGAGGCGGTCTTCGTCGGCAGCGGGATCTTCCTCTGCGAGGAGCCGGCGAAGCGGGCGAAGGCGATCGTCGATGCGGTCACCTACTGGCAGGACCCGAAGAAGCTCGCCGAGGTCAGCACCGGCCTCGGAGCGGCGATGCGCGGTGTCGAGCGCGCGAAGCTGTTGCCCGAGCAGCGGCTCTCGACCCGGGGCTGGTGATGCGCGTCGGGGTCCTGGCGCTGCAGGGCGGCTTTGCGCTCCACGCGCCGTCGCTCCACGCGTTGGGGCACGAGGTGGTGGAGGTGCGCGAGGCGGCGCAGTTGGCCGAGGTCGACGGGCTGGTGCTGCCGGGGGGCGAGAGCACCGCGATGCTGCGGTTGATTTCGCGGCACCGGCTGGGCCCGGCGCTCGACGCGTTCGCCGCGCGCGGCAAGCCGATTCTCGCCACCTGCGCCGGGTTGATCCTCGCCGCCCGCACTGTCACCGGGCCCTCGCAGGAGAGCCTGGGGCTGCTCGACGTCACCGTGGCGCGCAACGCCTGGGGCCGGCAGCTCGACAGCTTCGAAGGCACTGATGACAGCGGGCAGCTCCCGCTGGTCTTCATCCGCGCTCCCCGCATCGAGCAGGTCGGACCGTCGGTGAAGGTGCTCGCGACACTCGACGGTGAGCCGGTGCTGGTGCGGCAGGGCAACGTTACTGGCGCCACGTTTCACCCCGAGCTCACCGCCAGCCTCCAGCTGCACCGTGCGGTGTTTTGAAGGCGGGTTGTCGCGAAGCCGCATCACCGGGTTCGGCGACTGGCGCCGGCGCCGACTCGCGCCGCCGAAATCGAGCGTCGTGGAGCTGAGGCTCAGAAGCGGGGGGCAGTGCCTGGCCCGGCCGCCTGTTCCTGTTCTTCACAAGAAGGCATTAATGCCTCCTATTGCATAACAAGAACGAAGGCACCGAGAAGTGGTCCCCTGTCCTCCCCACCGGCCGCGCGTGAAGTGCGCGGGCCGGGGTTCAGCGTGCGGCTGGCGCGTTCTTCTTCGCCCGCCGCTGCGAGAGCGTGGCGAGGATCAAGCCGGGGAGGACGACCAGCGCCCCGAGCGGGCCAATCAGCGCCGAGTTCTTCTCCGACAGCAGCGGCTCGGGCGTGTTGACCGCGAGCAGCACCAACCCTGCGCTCGCGGCGAGCGTGACCCCGAGCCACACCAGCAGGTACCGGACCCAGCGCGGCGCCGCGGGGTGCTGAAGAATCCCCACCGCCCAGGCGGCGAGCGCCGCGTCGACGAGCATCATCCCGATGAACATCGGTCAGTACATCCGGCGCAGGCGCGCGGCGAAGAACCCGTCGGTGCCCTCGGGCCCCGGCAGGGTGCGCAGGTAGCCCTGCGTGAGCGGAAAAGTCCCGGCCGAGGACGGCGGCGGCTCGGCGGTGAAGTCGGGGTGGCTGCGAAGGAACATCTCCACCTGGTCCGGCCCCTCGGTGGGGTCGGTGCTGCAGACCGCGTAGATCAGCAACCCGCCGGGAGCGACCACCGCCTGGCAGTTCTCGAGGATCGCCCGTTGCAGCCGGTGCAGCTCGGGCAGGTCCTCTTCCTTGCGGCGGTAGCGCAGCTCGGGGTGGCGTCGCAGCGTCCCCAGACCGGAGCAGGGGGCGTCGATCACCACCGCGTGGAACTCGCCCAGCCCGTCGGGCAGCGGCTTGCTCGCGTCGAGCGCCCGCGTCTTCAGCCGCTCGCTCAAGCCCAGCCGCTTCGCCTCGCCATCGATCTTGTGCAGCTTGTTGGCGTGGAGATCGGCGGCGACCACCGGGTGCTTCTGCGCGAGGTGACACGCCTTCCCGCCCGGCGCCGCGCAGGCGTCGAACACCCGCGCGTCATCCGGCACCGCGGCATAGAGGCCGACCAGCTGCGCCGCCTCGTCCTGCACCTGCCACAGTCCTTCCGCGTAACCGAAGACGTCTTCCACCCGGCCGACGCCGTCGAAGACGATCCCATCCGCGGAGAGCGTGGTCGCCTTCGCGGCGATCCCCACCTCGGCGAACTCCTTGAGCAGCGCCTCGCGCGAAGTCCGGGCCGTGTTGCAGCGCACCACCACCGACGGCGGCTGGTTGTCGGCGGCGAGCATCGCCTCGGCGCGCTCGGGGCCGAACTGCCGCACCCAGCGCTTCACCAGCCACACCGGGTGGCTGTGCACCACCGCCAGGTGCTCCTCGCGCGGCTCCAGCGGGGGCAGCGGCAGCGAGTCCTGGGTCGACAGCTTGCGCAGCACCGCGTTGACGAAGCCGGTGGCGCGCTGCAGCCCGAGCCGCTTGAGCGCCTCGACGGTGTCGGCGACGGCGGCGTGCTTTGGCACCCGCATGAAGAACAGCTGGTAGGCGCCCAGGCGCAGCGCGGCGAGCACCTCGTTCTCCAGCGTCGGCAGTTGGTGGGTGCAGAACTTCTGCAGCCCGTAGTCGAGGGTGAGTTGGCGGCGGGTCGTGCCGTAGCAGAGCTCGGTGACAAAGGCAGCGTCCCGCACCTCGGAAGGGCGGTGCTCGTCGAGCTGGGTGTCGAGGACGACGTTGAGGTAGCCGTCGGTGGCGGCCACCCGCGCGAGCACGGTGATCGCCAGCGCTCGCGGGGTGAGCTCGCCCCTCGGCCCGCGCGCGTTCGCAGGCTTGGGGACGCTCTTCTTCTCCGCCTTGAGCCCCTTCATTCGGCCAGCTGGGTCATCAGGACGATCAGCTCGTCGTCGGACGTCTTCGCCGTCGCCGACAGCAGCAGCTGCTGAAGGACATCCTCGAGCTGCTCGCGGTGGCCGCTCTCGATGGGCGCGCCGCTCTGCAGCTTCTGCCAGTGGTTCCGCGCCCAGGCGGCGAGCGTCGCCGGGCTGTGCACGCCGGAGAGGCGGTCGGCGATCTGCTGGCGCACCACCGCGCGGGTGAGCAGGCCGGGGTCAACGGCCGGCTCGCGCTTGCCGAGCGACTTTGGGGGGGCTGAGGGAGCCGGAGGCTTCTTGCCCAGCACCTTCTGCTTCGTGGCACCGATGGTCTTGATGATCTCCCCGGTGGGCAGCACCCGGCCGACGTTCTTGTCCGGCGCTTCGCGGCCGATCGACTTCGCCGGCGGGGGCCGCGCGATGACCGAACGAGCGGCGTTGGGCACCGGGCGGGAGACCGACTCGCTCACCGCCGCGGCGACGACCCGCGCGCCGAGGCTCTTCGAGGGCTTCGGGGCGAGCGCCGCCAGCGCCTCGAGGTAACCCTCCGGGCCGCGTCCGGCGATCTGCTTCTCGACCACGTCCTTGAGCGCCGACTTGCCCTTCTTCACGTCGTCGAGCTGGACCTCGATCGCCGGCTTCTTCAGCAGCCGCAGCGCCTCGGCGAGCCCGACCGAGGTCGGCGCGAGGCTCGCGGGGTTGACGATCACCGCTTCGAACCAGTGCCGCTCGGCCGCGAGGGTGTCGAGCAGCCCGCCTTCCCAGTTGCTCTGGAACATCTTCACCTCGACGCCGAGCGCCATCGCGCGCGCCTGGAGCGCGGCGTCGATCGCCTCGAGCGAGCGGGCGCCCGGCAGCAGGTTCAGATTGGGACCGTGAAGCACGAGGATTCGTCGAGCGAGGGCCATGCGCGGGTGACCTTAGCTGAACGGCCGCGAACCCACGGCGACCTTGCGGCCCGAGAGGAACTGCTGCGCGGTCATCGGCTTCTTGCCTTCGGGCTGCAGCGAGGTCAGCCGGAGCGAGCCCTCACCACACGCCACCTCGAGCCCTTCCGGCGAGGCAGAGAGGATCTCCCCCGGCGCCCCCTTCCCCGCCGCCGCCGTCGCCGCCTGCACCTTGAGCAGCGCGCCCTCGAACTGGGTGAAGGCGCCCGGCCAGGGGGTAAACGCGCGCAGCCGCCGCTCGAGGTCGGCCGCGGGGCGGGTGAAGTCGAGACGGCCGTCTTCCTTCTTGATCATCGGCGCCATCACCACGCCTTCGGTGGCCTGGGGAACCGGCGGACGCTCGCCTCGCAGGTAGGGCAACAGGTGCTCCTCGAGCAGCGCTCCGCCGAGCACCGAGAGCTTGTCGTGCAGGCTCGCCGAGGTGTCGTCGGGGCCGATCGCCAGCTCGCCGCGCGCGAACACCGGGCCGGTGTCCATCCCCGCGTCCATCTTCATCAGGCAGACGCCAGTCTTCGGATCTCCGTGGGCGATCGCCCACTGAATCGGCGCCGCGCCGCGAAACCGCGGCAGCAACGAAGCGTGCGCGTTGACGCAGCCCCGGGCCGGCGCCTCGAGCACGTCTTGAGGAAGAATCTTCCCGTAGGCGGTGACCACCGCGACTTCGGTTCTCAGCGCTTGCAGCTGCTGGGCGAAGTCGGTGCCGCGAAGCTTCAGCGGCTGGAGCACCGTCAGCCCGCGGGCAATCGCCAGCTGTTTTACCGGCGAGAAGCTGACCTCCTGCCCCCGGCCGCGCGGCTTGTCCGGCTGGGTGACCACCGCCACCACCTCGCCGAGCTTGAGGCAGGCCTCGAGCGACGCGACGGCGAACTGCGGGGTTCCCATGAAGACGATGCGAGGCGCCACGCCCGGCAAAGTGTCCCAAAGGTGCGCGTGACGCCAGCGGGTTTTGCCTGTATGCACCGCCGCGTCGCGATTCCTTTGCTTGGGGGCACTGATGCGCCGCGTTCTCCTCGTCGTTTCCCTGTCGTTGTCGCTGGTGCTCATCCCCGGCTGCAAAGGCGATCCGGGCACACCCGAGTACTGGCAGAAGGCGATCGCCGGCGCGAAGCGGAAGAAGGACAAGGTCCGGGTGGTCGAGGACCTCCGCTCGAGCAAGAAGATGACCGCGGCGTTCCTCCCGATGCTCCACAAGGAGCTGGAGAGCGAGAAGGGCGGCGAGGTCCGCGCTTCGATCGCCCGCATCCTCGGCGAGACCCGGGACCCCTCGTCGGTCGAGTCGCTGCTGGGCGCGATCGACTTCGGCGCCAACGACAGCGAGGACAAGGCCGCCAACAAGGAGATCGTCGTCGCCCTCGGGTCGATCGGCGACAAGAAGGCGGCCCCGACGCTGGTGAAGCTGCTCGGCGTCCGTGACAACTACACGGTGATCGCGGCGATCGAAGCGCTCGGCGCGCTGAAGTCGAACGACGCCTACGAGCCGCTGAACAAGCTGGCGTTCGACGACGGCACTGAGCCGTTCATCAGCAAGAAGGCGATCCAGGCGCTGGGCGAGATCGCGGATCCCCGCGCGGTGCCGACGCTGGTGAAGATGATGATGAAGGAACGGCGCGGCGTCAGCTTCTACGTCGAGTCGAGCTTCGCGCTCTACCAGATCGGCAAGCCAGCGGCGGACGTGCTCGTGCCCACCGCTGAAGGGTCTGACAAGGAGATCCTCAAGTGGGCGTCGGAGAACAAGATCGTCGAGCCCGCGGTTTACGCCAAGGCGATTCAGGTGCTGGGAGACCTGCACGACCCCCGCGCGAACAAGCGGATGATCGACCTGCTCGCGTACAAGAACGAAAACCTCCAGTTCCAGCTCTTCGTCCGGATGCGGGCCGCCGACGCGCTCGGCCGGATCCGCGCCAAGGAAGCGAGCAAGCCCCTGGCGGCGATGCTGGTCGAGGAAGAGGCCACCGCCCGCAACGAGTACATCCGCGCGCTGGTGCGCATCGGGCCGAACAAGGACGCGGTGGCGGCGCTCGTCAAGGCCAGCGGCAAGGGCAGCTGGGACGCGCGGCAGCCGGCGATCATCGGGCTCTCGATGCTCGGCGACGAGGGCGACGCCTCTGCCTTCGCGAAGCTGGCGAAGGACGAGCCGGCCACCTTCGCGGCCGAGTGCAAGGAAGACCCGGAGTTCGAGGACTGCAAGAAGGCCGACGAGAGCACCAAGAAACACGTCGAGGCGATCAACTCCAACCTCAAGCGCATCGAGGCGGCCAGGGAGTGCAAGAGCAACATCGGCTGCTGGGCGAAGAAGCTCGATGACACCAACGAGGGCGTGCGTGAGCGCGCGGCGATCGAGCTCGGCCGGGGCAACAACGCCGAGGCGATCGGCGAGCTGACCAAGCGGCTGTCGGAGAAGAACCTCGACACCCGCCTGGCGATCATCCAGGCCACCGACTGGCTGGTGCACGACAACAAGGACGCGGCGAAGAAGGCGGAAGAGGTGCTGCCGGCGCTGGAGAAGCAGATCTCCGACGAGCGCGGCAAGACCGAGTTCGTCCGGGTGAACGA
>JAYVRT010000943.1:0-3505 GCA_043776025.1 Archangiaceae bacterium
GCCACAACCTCGCCGAGGTCGAGCGGCTGTGCACCCGGGTGGCGATCATCAAGAACACGCTGCGCAAGGTCTCGACGCTCAAGGCGCTGCGGCGCGAGGGCACCGCGCTCGAGGTGATGCTCGAGGGAGACGCGGGAGCCTTTGTGCCGGCGCTGGCAGCCTTGAGCTTCGCCCCCAAGTCGCTGCACGAGGGGCCGAAGCTGCAGGTGTTCCTCGACCAGGAGGACCAGGCGCCGGTGGTGGTGGAGTGCCTGGTGAAGGCGGGCGCGCGGGTGCACCGGGTGACGTCGGCGGCCCGGCCGCTGGAAGAGGCGTACCTCGAGCTGGTGCGGGAGGAGGGCGGATGAGCGACGGCTTCTCTTGGCGCCGGGCGACGGCGGTGTTTCAGAAAGATTTCCTCGACCTGCAGAAGAACCGCGCGCTGTTGTGGTCAATGATGGCGCTGCCAGCGGTGATGGTGGTGGTGCCGGCGCTGATGGTGTTCGTGTACGTCCACCGGCCCGATGATCCGAACCTGAAGATCATGGCGCAGTACTACGACGTCAACGTCAATATGGACCAGGCGGCGAAGTTCCTCGTCGAGAAGGTGTTGATCGACTGGTTCTCCGTCTACCTGATCATGCCGGTGTTCGTGCCGATCCTCGTCTCGTCGCACTCGGTGGCGGGAGAGAAGGAGCACCGCACCCTCGAGCCGCTGCTGGCGTCGCCAGTGACTCCGATGGAGTTGCTGATCGGCAAGAGCCTCGCCTCGCTGGTGCCCTCGTTCGCGATCTGCGTCGTCGCCTTCTTCGGGCTGTGCTGCACCGTCGACGCGGTGACCTACCGGCTGATCGGTGGGCTGCTGCTGCCGAACACGATGTGGATGTTCGGGGTCTTCGTCGTCGCGCCCCTGTTCGCCTTCTTCGGCAACGGGGTGTCGGTGGTGATCTCCGCCCGGGTGGGCGACGCCCGGCTGGCGCAGCAGCTGTCGGGGATGTTCGTGCTGCCGTTGATTGGCCTCGCCGGCGGCCAGTTCGCCGGGTGGCTCAAGGCCGGCGTCGGCTACTACGCCGTGCTCGGGGCGTTCGTGTTGCTGCTCGACGTGGCGATCCTCATCGCCTCGCGGCGGCTGTTCGATCGCGAGCGGATGATGAGCCGCGCTTAACCCGCCAGGTCAGGCGGTGGCCTCGATGAAGGCCTCGGCCCAGGCGACCGGCTGCCAGATCGGCCCCGTCTCGACCCGCGCATCGGAGAACCCGGCGTCCCGCAGCAGTTCGTGCCAGTCGTTGCGGGTGAAGATCCGCACCTCCTTCAGGCCGAACACCCGTTCTTCGAACAGCTCGATCGCCATCCGCCCGAAGATGTTGTCTTTGCGCGGGTCGACCAGCACCAGCAACCCGCCCGCTTTGAGCACCCGCCGCATCTCTTTGAGCGAGGCGACGTGATCGGGGTAGTGGTGAAACGAGTTGGTGCAGATGACCTTGTCGAACGCGCCGTTCTTGAACGGCAGCTTGCCGGCGTCGCCGCGGGTCAGCCGCCCGTGAAGCTTCGGCTCCTTGCGGGCGGTGTCGAGCATCCCTTGCGAGTAATCGAGGCCGATCGCCACCGCGTCGCGCTCGGTGAGCATCAACGCCCCGTCGCCCGGGCCGCAGCCGAGATCGAGCACCCGCTGGCCAGGGACGACCCGCAGCCGGTCGAGCGCCTGGCGCTGAATCCTGCGCAGCTCGAGGCCGAAGAGGGTGCGCCGGTAGAAGCTGCTCCAGACGTCGAAGAAGCGGCCGTGCTTGTGGAGCGGGTTCTCCATGGCCCTCCAAGCTAGCCCCAACCCCCTGATCCGGGTCGGTTTTCGCTGGGAAACGCAATCGATTCGCCAGCGGTTCGTCTCACCAGATGAAGTTGGCGTTCGTGGGTCAGAAGTGGGAACTTCCGCCCGCGTCACATACTCGTTGGAGGAACGATGGGATTCTTCGACAGCGTCAAGGCAGAGGCTCAGCGGAACTTTATTGCGCGTGCCGACGAGGCCAAAGACCACATCATCTACAAGTACCCGGAGAACAACATCCGGTTGATGACCCAGCTCACCGTCGCGGCGGACGAGATGGCGATGTTCATCAAGGATGGCGTCGTCGTCGGAAAGCTCGGCCCCGGCCGGCACACCCTCGACACCAACAACGTACCGTTCATTTCGGCCCTGTTGGAGAAGGTCACCGGCGGCAACCTCTTCATCGCCGAGGTGATCTTCGTCACCCTGCGCGAGTTCTCGAGCCTCAAGTTCGGCGGGCCGATTGGCGATACCCGCGACCCCGAGACCGGCCTGGGCATCGGGACCATGGTCTACGGCGACTTTTCGATGAAGGTGAGCGACCCGGAGAAGCTGGTCGTGGGCCTCGTCGGGATGCGGAAGGTCAGCAACGACGAGTTCCTCGGCTGGTTCAAGAACCAGGTCCTCAAGGTCACCCGCGATCGCATCGCCGAGCTGATCGTGAAAAAGAAGTGGCCGCTGCTCGACGTCACCTCCGGTGCGTACACCGAGGAGATCGAGACCGAGGTGATCGCCGGGGTGAAGCAGCACGTCGACCCGTACGGCGTCACCGTGGTGCGCTTCGGCAACTTCACCATCAGCATCAAGCCCGAGGACGAGGCGACGCTGAAGAAGCTGTCGAAGGACGTCGCCTACTCGCGGCTCGCCGGCGGCTTCAATCAGTACGCGCAAGGGCAGGCGATGCTCGGCGCCGCCGAAGGAATGGCGAAAGGCGGAGAGGGCTCGGGCAACGCACTGGGCGGCATGGGCATGGGGATGGGCTTCGGCATGGCCCAGAACTTCATGAACCAGCAGCCGCAGCAGGGCGGCGCCCACGCGGCGCCTCCCCTGGCGGCTCCGGCGGCACCGGCGGCCGGCCCCTCGGTGATGGATCGCTTGAAGCAGCTCAATGAGCTCAAGGCCGCGGGCTTGCTCAACGACGATGAGTTCAACGCGAAGAAGGCCGAGCTGATGAAGCTGCTGTAGGGTTTTCGCGGCGGTGAAGCCCTTGCGCCCCGTAGGGCACAGCCAGCGGGGCGTTCTTGTTGGATCGAGGCCAGCCGGCACCGCCGCGATCGTCCCGTCAGGCGGTTAGCGCCCCCGTCGGCTCGGCACGGCGCCCGGCTCTCACTGCGGTAGGGAGGCTAGCCAGCGTCAGGCCGGTCGAGCCACGCCCCGCCGCCGTCGCTTGTGAACCCAGCGTCGGCGCGCGCGCCCACGGCCGAAGGTGCCGGCGCTCCGTCTGAGCCATTCGACGCAACCTTGGCAGCCGTCGACCCGGCGTCGGAGCGCGCGTCAGCGTCCACGAGGGCAGGCTTCGCTGCGATCGAGGCCGCCCCGGAGTGAGCACCCGCGTCCGCCGACGAAGGACTCGATGGACCCGGCCCACCGTCCGCCCACCCAGCGGCCGCACGCGCTTCGTCCCGCGGCGGCCCGCTTGCCGCGAGGTCCCCACTCCACGCGGCCCGCAGCTGCGTCGCCGTGGCGGGCAACTTCCAGGCTCCC
>JAYVRT010000944.1:0-3504 GCA_043776025.1 Archangiaceae bacterium
GTCAACCTCACCAACGCTCAAGGCCGCTGGGCGGTGGTGGCCTGCCAGTTCTGCGCGAGCAAAATAAACGGCGGAGGCGCCGCGACGGTGCGGATGGTAGGGGCCGGGTCGCGCCTGCTCCACTGGGGCCAGTTGGACTCGTTTGATCCCTACCGGCATGGCTACTGGGGAGGCCCTCCCTCGCAGGACGTCGAGCCGTGGAAGGCGGAGCTGTCCGGAGAGCGGCTCAACGGCCTGGCGACGCTCCTCGGCGCCGCGGCGGTCGGGGCGACGGTGGCGGCATTCCTCGATCTCGAGGCGGCCCGCGAGGCCGGCGTGGCCGCGCAGGCGGCGGCAGCAGCGGCGAACAACGCGACCCGTTCGCGCAACACCCGCAGCGAGAATTGGAGAGACAACTCTTGAGGGTGGCCTTCTACGCGGTCAACGGGCTGGGCCTGGGCCACGTGACCCGGCTGCTCTCGATCGCGCGGGCGCTGCGCCGCAAGAGCCCGGACGCCGAGGTGCTCTTCGTCACCTCGTCCGAGGCGAGCCAGGTCATCTTCAAGGAAGGCTTCGCCGCGGTGAAGGTGCCCTCGAAGAGCGTCCGGGAGCAGGTCGGCCTCTCGCGCACCCGCTACCTGCGGGTGGTGCAGTCGGTGACCTGGGCGGCGCTGTCGGGGTTCGATCCCGACGTGCTGGTGGTTGACAGCTACCCCGCGGGCAGCTTCGACGAGCTGCTGCCGGTGCTGCGTTGGCGGCAGAAGAACGTCTTCGTCTTCCGCGAGCAGCGGGAAGAGGCCGCCGGCTCGCCGCTGATGCAGGCAACGCTGCCGCTCTACGACGCGGTGGTGGTGCCGCACGCCGACGTTGCCGCGGTGGGCCGGGTGCCCGAGCCCCACAAGCTCCACGCGGTGGGGCCCATTCTGATCCGCGAGCGCGACGAGCTTCCGACCCGGGCAGCGGCGCGCGCCCGCCTCGGCCTCGACCCCGATCTTCCCGCGCTCTACGTCTCCTTCGGCGGCGGCGGAGAGCCGGAGCTGCAGCGCGCCCTCGAGGAGACGCTGAAGGTGGTCGCCCAGACCTGCTCTCCGAAGCTGCAGGTCGTCGTCGGGGCCGGGCCGCTGGCGCGGAGCGTCTCGCCCGGAGTCCGCCAGCTGCACGACATCTACCCTGCCCTCGACGTGCTACCGGCCTTCGACGCCGCGGTCTGCGCCGCCGGGTACAACACCGTCCACGAGGCGCTCTTCGCCGGTTTGCCGAGCGTCTTCATCCCGTTCATCCGAGTGCTCGACGACCAGGAGGCGCGCGCCCGGGCAATCGAGGCGGCTGGAGCGGGCCGCACTGTCGCCTCGGTGGCCGGGCTCGGCCCGGTGCTCAAGCGGGTGCTCGACCCGGAGCAAGCGCCGGCGATGAAAGCCGCGATGGCCCGTTGGGTGCCGGGAAACGGAGCCGCCGCCGCCGCTGCGCTGATCGCGGGGCTCGCCCAATGAGCGTCGTGCCACGGACGGTGGAGCGCTACCGAGGGTTCCTCGAGGGCCGGCCGCGGCTGGGGCCCCAGACGATTCACCTCGACGTCACCAACACCTGCAACCTCGACTGCGTCACCTGTTGGAACTACGGGCCACAGCTGGCGACGCCGAAGACCACCGCCTGGAAGAAGCAGAGGATCGACCGGGCCCTGTTCTTCCGTGTGCTCGACGAGGCCTGCGCGACCGGCGTCGAGCGGGTGGTGCTCGCGGGCGGCGGCGAGCCGTTCACCCACCCGGACATCGAGGACTTCGTCGCGGCGGTGAAGCAGCGCGGCCTGGCGCTGACGATCATCACCAATGGGACGCTGTGCGACTACGACAGACTGGCGGAGCTTCGGGTCGATCAGATCCTGCTCAATGTCGCCAGCGCCAGCCCCCGGACCTACGCCGCCTACCACCCCAACCAGCCCGAGCAGACCTTCGACCGGCTAATGCGCGGGGCGGATCGGCTTCGCGGTATCACTCGGGTCAACTTCGTCCAGGTGATCAACGCGCTCAACGCGCATGAGTTGGTGAAGATGGTCGAGCTCGCGCACGCCCACGGGGCTCGGGCTTCGTTCAAGGTGGGTGACGTCCCCAAAGGTACGGAGCGCTTCGGGCTCACCGCCGAGCAGCGCGATGATCTTGCCCAGGTGCTCGTCCCCGCGGCGTTGAAGCGGGCGACCGAGCTGAAGATCCGCCACAACCTCGACGCCTACGTGGCCGCGCTCTCGGGCGGCAAGGGCATGCCGGCCTGCTTCGCGGGCTACCTCTATACGCGGGTCGCGGTCGATGGCCGGGTCTTCTTCTGCTGCGCGCACCTCGATGCGGGCAACGTCGCCGAGCAGGGCTTCGAGCAGGTCTGGTCGGCGCCGCAATACCAGGCGATGCGGGAACGGATCGCCCGCGGCCAATGGTTCGAAGCCTGCAACCGCTGCGGAAAGCATGACATGAACTTCTCCGCCGAACGCGAGCTCGCGGAGCTCCGCGCCGAGGGGCTGCTGTGAGGTCCACGGTGTCGTGGAACATCGTCGGCGGGTGCAACTACCGCTGCACCTACTGCGTCCAGAAGCACCTGCCCGGAATCGGCGGGCCGGACGACGCGCAGCTCGACCGGGCGCTGCAGACGCTCGGTGCGCTCGAGGGCACATGGGAGTTCAAGATCTCCGGCGGGGAACCCTTCATGCTGAAGCGGCTGCCCGAGGTGGCGCAGCACCTGGCGAAGGCCGGCCACACCGTCTCGGTGCTGACCAATCTCTCGGCGCCGTTGCGAACGCTCGAGGCCTTCGTCGCCGCGGCCGGCCCCCAGCTGCGCACTTTCTCCTGCTCGCTGCACCGCGAAGAGGTCGACGAGCTCGAGTTCTTCGACAAGGCGAAGGCGGTCAAGGCCGCGCTCGGGGCGCTGCCGAAGGCGACCTTCGTGGTGAACAGCGTCGTCGTCCCGGGCCAGGTGCGGCAGGTGCGGGCGAGCCGCGCCCGCTTCGAAGCCGCGGGGCTCAAGTTCTACCCGCAGCTGATGCGCAAGGATGGCGAGCCGGTCACCTACGACGCGGACGACGAGCGGGAGATCGCCGAAGGCTTCGACGACCTGGAAGGCCCCGAGGGGATGAACCGCGGCTACGGGCTCAAGGGGTACCGATGCCACGCGGGCAGGCGCTACTTCATCATCCACCCGAAGGGCGATGCGTTCTCCTGCTACCCGGCCAAGCGCTTCGGCGACGGCCACCTCGGAAACCTGTTCGAGGCCACGCTCAAGCTGTGGGATGCGCCCCGTCCTTGCCCGTACGAGGTCTGCCCGTGCACGGTGCCCCAGAACCGGGGAATCATCGAAGGGTTCGGAAAGGGCGCCCACCAGCGTCCGCGACTCGGAGCCGGCTAAGGCTGCGGTGACGCGGTTACCCGGCGGTTACCCGGTTACCCGGTTACCCGGCAGGGGGGCGCGTCACTCGGGTCACCCGGGTCACCCGGGTTACTCGGTTACTCGGTCACTCGGTTACTCGGTCACTCGGTTACTCGG
>JAYVRT010000945.1:0-3498 GCA_043776025.1 Archangiaceae bacterium
GCTTGCCCTGGACCTGCGACCAGTCGTGCAGCCACGATGGGTCGTGGCGCCACGAGCCGTCGGCCAGTTGCTTGCCGAGCAGCCAGCGGCGGGTGCGCGCGATCAGGTCGGGATCGACCGGGTAGACCGCGGCGAGATCGACGAACTCGAGCAGGCCGTAGGCGGTGAGCACCTGGTTGGCGGGGGCGCGGCCGAACCACTCGAAGCCGCCGCCGGGGACTTCGAACGACAGCAGCCGTTGGTAGCCGAGGGCGACGAACCCGCGGGCGCGCTCTTCGACCGCCGGGTTCTTCTTCCCGGTGCTCTGCAGGTAGTTCCACACCAGGACGTTCGGGTAGGTGGTCGACGAGGTCTGCTCGAAGCAGCCGTGCGGCGCGCGGAGCGAACCCTCGAGCCCGTCGAGCGCCGAGGCCAGCTGCGAGGGGAAGACCTTGAGCATCAGCGAGGTCGAGCCCGGCAGCGCGCCCGGGGGGAGGGTGATTGCCACCGTCGTTGTCTGGTTGGCCTTGAGGCTGCCCGAGACCACCTGGGTCTTCTGCTGCCCGGCTTCGGTGACCCACACCTCGCGGACCACCGCGTCCGACAGATCCGTGCCGTCGGCTTTGACCGTCAGCTGGTGTCGGCCCGGCTTGAGCACCTTGATCCGCACTTCCTTGCCGCCGACCCCGTTGCCCTCGAGCTTGAGCGCGAAGCTCGCTGGGCCGACGACCTGGAACCAATCTTCGGCCTTCACCTCGAGCCGCACCGTCTGCTCGTTGGCCAGGTAGTTGTGCACCGCGATCGGGATCGTCGCCGAGTCGCCGCGCACCAGCGCGATCGGCGTGTCGAGATCGACGAAGAACTCCTGGAAGACCCGCAGCGGCGCGTCCATCGCGCCCAGCTCGCCGTCGAGCGACGAGGCCAGCGCCGAGAGCCGCCAGTCGGTGATCGAATCGGCGAAGGGGAGCTGGAGCGTCGCCACCCCGGCCTCGTCCGTCACCAGCTCGGGCTGCACGTACATCGTCTCGGGGAAGCTCTGGCGCACCCGGACCTCGCGGCGCGGCGGCTCGCCGCCTTCTGCCTTCGCGTCTGCGCGTGGGGCCTCAGGAGGCCTTGGCGCGCCCTCCGCCGAGTCCGCCTCGCCGAAGGCCTGCATCGACTTTCGCTCCATCTTCATCTGGGGCGCGTAAGCCACGTCGTTGCCCGCGAGCGAGTCGGTCGACATCGCGAACAACCGGCGAATGTTGTCCCCGAAGAAGGTGATGCAGACGATCGCCAGGAACGGGACCGCGGCGTAGCCCCAGGCCATCGTCCGCCGGGCGAAGCTGTGGGCGATGCCGATGCCGACGTAAAGGACCAGCCCGACCATGGCCACCACCGGGCGCTGGCGCCACTCGACGGACTCCATTCCCAAGACGGTGAGGAAGCCGATGACGATCGTGGCGGCCAGCGCGGCGAACCAGCTCGCCGCGAAGCGCAGCACCGCGATCAACGCCAGCAACGAGAAGAGGGCGAGCAGTGCCTTGGCGGCGGGCTCGGAGAAGCTCTCCCACGCGACGCGCTGAACCGTCAGCTTCTCCTGCTCCGCGGCGTAGGTCGCCTGCTTGAAGTTGACCGCGCGTTCGCCCCGGGGGCTGAGCGCGCACAGCAGCTGCGCGGCGGCCTGGTCGTCCTCGGAGAAGCGCGCGCCCGACAGGAGATCGGCGGCCGACAGCTGCCCCCGCGGCGAGAGCAACCCCTTGTCGAGGAGGAAGAAGGCGCGCGCCTGCGCCGGCTTCGACGCGGCGAGCGCCCACAGGCTCTCGTCCACCACCGACAGGCCGATCGCCGCCACCTTCGGGTTGCCCGCCTGGTCCTTCACCTCGAAGCGCAGCGCACCGTTGGCGCCGGGGCGCCAGCTGGCCTGATCCGCGGTCATCTTGATCGAGAGGCCGCCGGGCTCGGCGATGACCAGCCGTTGGGGCGAGGCGGGCTCCCCTTGTGCGACCGACGCCTCGAGCTCGACCGCGCCCTTGAGCGCAGGAGGCAGGCTGAGTGTCGCCTCGGCTTCGCCGCCCTGCAGCGCCACCGTCTGGGCGTAGACGACGTGGCCGCCCTGGTACAGGCGCAGCTGCGCCGGGCCCTCGCCGCCGTGGGTGGTGACCTTCACCTTCACCGGCTCGCCGGCTCGGTAGAGCGCCCGGTCGGTGTCCACCTGCACCCCGGCCGAACGGTAGGGCAGGGTCAGCCGCCGGCTCGCGCGCCGCCCGTCGGGCCCCGTCGCCTGGGCGTCGACCCAGAAGCGGGCCGCCTGCTGCCTGTCGAGAATCGGCAACCGCGCCACGCCGACGCCATTCTCTCCAGTGCGCAGCTTCAGGTCCGGCCCGGTCGAGGGGGACAGCGTCACGTCGCACGGCACCGGCCGGCCGTCAGGCGTGGTGGTGAGCAGGTAGACCGTGTTGGGGAGGAACTCGGAGACCCCCTCGTGTTTGGTGAAGAGCTCGAGGCTCAGCAGCTCGCGGGCGACGGTGAACGACTGGCTCTTCTGTTCCTGCTGGCCGGCGGCGTCGTGCACCTCGACCTGGAGGGTGAGCGCCTCGGGGACCCCGGGCTGGGCCACCGACCAGGGGATCTCGAAGTCGAGCTGCAGCTCGCCGTCCTTTCCCGTGGTCAGGTTCCGCTCAGGGGCGACGAGGCTGCCGTCCTGGCGCAGCAGCACCGCGCGCACCGCGGCGCCCTCCACTGGCTTGCCGAAGAAGTAGCGGGCGGTCAGCGTCGCGCGCAGCGTCTCTCCCGCCAGCACCGTGTCCTGGGTGGACTTCAGCGCCAGCTTGAACTTGGGGAGCGTGTAGCGGGACACCTTCACCGGCACCTCGCCCTCGTGGGTGCCCACCTTCGCGCTCACCCGGTAGTCACCCAGCGCCAACTCGGACGACAGCTCGACGTCCCACGCCGCGACGCCGAAGCGGCTGGTGCGCATCGTCTTCCCCGACAGGCGGTTGCCCTTGGGGTCGAAGACCTCGAAGACCACCTCGCGATCCTTCGACGGCGTCAGCGAGGGGCTCTGCAGCGCCAGCGCCCGGACGTGAATCGTCTGGCCCGGCTGGTACAGCGGCTTGTCGGTGGAGAGGTGGACCTTGAAGTCGCGGCCAATGTTCACCGCCTGCAGCACCACGTCGTCCTCGCCGCGCGCCGAGCTGGTGACCTCGAGCTTCGCCGCCCCGAGCTCCTCGTCGGGGATGTCGAGCCCGGCGACGACCACGCCGTGTGCGTCCGTCTTCCCTTCGAACAGCGGAATCCGCCGAGTGCCCACCACCAGCGCCACCCCGACCTCGGCGTCGGCGACGCCCTGGCCGGTTCTCGGGCGCGTCACCTCGACCCGGGTGTAGGCGCGCGCGCCCGGGACGAGCTCCTGCTCGCCGGTGACGCGGGTGTCGGTCTGCACTGCCCGGAAGGAGACGACTGTCTGCCCGGCGCCGAGCAGCAGGGCGAAGCCGACGATGACGAACGCCGCCGCGCGACGGGCCTCAGGGAAGCTCG
>JAYVRT010000946.1:0-12145 GCA_043776025.1 Archangiaceae bacterium
GCTCGCCGACCTGATGATGGTCGCGTCGAAGGAGGTCGAGACCTCGGTCGCCCGCCTCGCGCAGATGGCGCGCGCCGCCGGCATCCACCTGATGGTCGCCACCCAGCGGCCTTCGACCGACGTCGTCACCGGGGTGATCAAGGCGAACTTCCCCACCCGCATCACCTTCATGCTGCGCAGCAAGCCCGACTCGATGACGGTGCTCGGCACCGTCGGAGCCGAGGCGCTGCTCGGCATGGGCGACATGCTGATCCTCCCGCCGACGAGCGCGCACCTGCAGCGCGTGCACGGCTGCTACGTCTCGGAGGCGGAGATCAAGCGCGCGGTCGACCACCTCAAGGCGCAGGGCAAGCCGGTGTACGACGAGTCGATTCTCAAGGCGCGCGAAGACGAGGGCGCGACCGACGGCGGCGAGGACGACGAGCTGTCCGACGAGCTGTACGACGAGGCGGTCGCGATCGTCAGCGAGATGCGGCAGGTCAGCATCTCGATGCTCCAGCGGAAGATGCGCATCGGCTACAACCGCGCCGCCCGGATGATCGAACGGATGGAGCGCGACGGCATGGTGGGCGCTGCCGACGGCGCCAAGCCTCGCGACGTGCTGATTCGGCCGGTGGGCGACATGCCCGGCGCCGGCGCGATGACCTGACGCTTCAGTTCTTGACGGAGGTCACCAGCCGCAAGGCGTCGCTCAGCTGGCTCAGCGTGAAGGGCTTGCCGAGCACGCCGTCGGGGGGCTCGGACGCGCTCGCGGCCACCATCGCCTCGGTGGAGAAGCCGGTGGTGAGCACCACCCGCACCGTGGGGTCGATCTGCCGCAGCGCGGAGAGGACCTCGGTCCCGTTCATCCCCGGCATCGTCAGGTCGAGCAGCACCGCGACGATCCGCTCGCGCTCGGCGCGGTACAGCGCGATCGCCTCTTTGCCTCCCGACGCCTCGAGCACCTCGAAGCCGAAGGTCTCGATCAGCATGCGGGTGGTGACGCGCACCGCGCGCTGGTCGTCGACGAGGAGGATCACCCCTTGCCCCCGAAAGCCGACCGCTGGCGCGGGGGCCGCGGCGGCCGGCAGCTGGCCGCGCGCGGGGAAGTAGACGCGGGTCCGGGTGCCGCGGCCGGGCGCGCTCGAGACCACCATCAGTCCCCCGTGGCTGCGAACGATGCCCTGCACCGCCGCCATGCCCAGGCCGCGGCCGGCGAACTTGGTGGTGAAGAAGGGCTCGCACATCTGGGCGATCGTCTCCGGCGCCATGCCGCAGCCCGAGTCCTCGACCTCGAACCAGGCGCACTCGCCGCGGGGAAGTTCGGCCGGCAGTGGGGAACCCGGGGGCGGGACGTTGGGGCATGGGCCGGCGCCGGTGGCCACCCGGATCACCCCCTGGCTGTCCCCGAGCGCCTCGGCTGCGTTGATCACCAGGTTGAGCAGCACCTGCCGCAGCTGCGTCGGGTCGGCGACGATCGCGGGGGTCCCCGCCGCGAGCTCGCGCACCAACGTCGCCTTCTGCGACACCGACGCATCGAGCAGCTGACCCATGCCGAGGATCAGCTCGCCCAGGTCCACCGGGCGGGTGGCCAGCGGCGTCTTGCCTGCGTAGGCCAGCATCTGGGCGCACAGCTCGGCCGCGCGCCGGGCGCCCAGGCCGATGGTGTCGAGGTGCCCTTTGAGTGTGGGGTCGACGTGGCCCTCGGACAGCGCCAGCTCGGTGCTGCCGAGGATGGTGGTGAGCAGGTTGTTGAAGTCGTGGGCGATGCCTCCGGCGAGCATCCCCAGGCTCTCCAGCTTCTGGGCGTGGCGCACCCGCTCGGCGAGCAGCCGCTGCTCCTCGGCGTCGCGCTTCTGAGCGTCGATGTCCGCCAGAGTCCCGACGACGCGCACCGGGCGCCCGGCGTCGTCGCGCCCGAGCAGGCGGCCGCGGAAGAGCACCCACCGTTGCAGGCCCGAGGCCCCCTGGACGCGCAGCTCGAGCTGGTGCGCGTCGCGCGTCCCTTCACGGTAGTCGGCAAGCACCTGGTCGAACGGCGCGCGATCCTCGGCCGCCAGCTGGCGGGGCCACTCGTTGAGCGGCCCGATCTCCACCCCAGGAGAATAGTCGAGCAGGTCGTGGCCCCGGGGGCTGACGAAGGTCGCGCCGGTGTGCAGGTTCCACTCCCAGACCGCGTCGTTGACCGCGGCGAGGGCCCGGCCGAGCCGTTCGTCGGCCTCACGCCGGGCGAGCTCCGCCTTCCGTTCGGTGGTCGCGTCGTGCATGAACGCGAACAGCAGGGGGCGGCCGGCGCGGATCACCCGGGAGAACTGGCAGTCGATCCAGATCTCCCGGCCGAACGAGGTGGTGAGGTGAAACAGCCCGCGCTGATCGACCCCGGTCTCCAACGCGCAGTCGGCGCTCGCGAGCATTCCGCACTCCTTCCAGGAG
Source organism: Archangiaceae bacterium (assembly GCA_043776025.1). GTDB lineage: Bacteria > Myxococcota > Myxococcia > Myxococcales > Myxococcaceae > JAYVRT01. The sequence goes on from JAYVRT010000946.1 coordinate 2,413, forward strand.
ACGAGCTGGCGGAAGTTCTGCGAGGCGACCTGCTCCTGGCTGGCGCCGATCATCGGGCCGCTGACCACGTTGGCGAAGATGCAGGGCCCCTCGGCGAGGTAGACGAGGCAGCTCATCGTCGAGGCGTTGAGGACCCGCAGGTTGAGCTCGAGCGCTTCGGTGAGCTCGGTGCGCACGCGCACCCGCTCGGAGATGTCGGTGATGAAGGCGATCGTCAGCGGGCCGTCGTCGACCGACACCCGGCCGGTGGTGATCTCGAAGGGGAACTCGGTGCCGTCGGTGCGCCGGCCCCGCGTCTCGTAGGTGGTCGGCACCTGGCCACCCGCGGCGCGCGTCTGGATCCGGCGGATGATCTCCGCGCGGTGCGAGGGCGCGATGTTGTCGAGCAGCGAGCCCCCACGCAGCTCGTCGCGGCGCAGGCCGAAGAGCTCGAGGTATGCGGGGTTCGCGTCGAGCATCGCGCCGTCGCGCGAGAAGCCGATCGCCGCTGGCGAGTCGTAGAAGAGGGCCTGGAGCCAGCGGATCAGCTCCTGACTCGGCCCACGCTGCTCCTTCGGGCCGTCTGTGCTTGTCTCGTTCATCCGCGCTGGCACGATGGTGGCGAAACCGGGTGGACCGCACAATCACAATTCCAACTCCACCGCGCTGGGTGGGAGCTTTAGCTACATCAGGTGTCACACTGGCAAGACGGCTGACAATCCGGGGTGGCACCGGGCTTCGCGTGCGAGCGACAATCAAGGCATGACCCGCATCAACTCCGCGCATCGCGTCACCCAGTCCGGCCTCAATCCCGCGCACGGCGTCGGCCCCGTCGGCGAGCACACGCTGCTCAAGCTCGGCAGTGATGGCGGCGAGGTGAAGAAGCTGCAGCAACAGCTGGTGGCGCAGGGCTTCCTGACCAAGGCGACCGGCCAGTTCGACGCGGAGACGGACAAGGCGGTGCGCGCCTACCAGGCGGCGAAGGGCCTGAAGGTCGATGGCCTCGTCGGGCAACAGACCTGGGGCAGCTTCAACGGCGAGAGCAACCCGCCGGGCACCTGGATGCTGAAGAAGGTCACCGGCGGTTTCTCTGGCAACTCGGGCTTCGACCCGGCGCAGCAGAGCACCACGCCGATCGGCGGGGTCGACCTCTCCCCGGCGCAGGCGGGCTCCAACGCGGAGAAGATCCTCGAGACCGCGCGCAAGTACCTCGGCGTCCACGAAGGCGCGGGCAACTCCAACCCGTTCAGCAGCGCGCTCGGCCGCCCGCCCGAGGCGTGGTGCGCCGACTTCGTCAGCTTCTGCGCGAAGAAGGCGGGCCTCAACCTCAACACCGCCTCCGCCCAGGGGGTGCAGGACTTCCTCACCCGCCAGGGCAGCTGGAAGGGGCGCAGCAACCCCCAGCCCGGCGACGCGCTCACCTTCAACTGGAGCGGCAACAACGGCTGGGCGGATCACGTCGGCATCGTCGAGCGCGTCTACCAGCGCAACGGCAGGCTCTACATCGACACCATCGAGGGAAACTCCAGCGACCAGGTGCGCCGCAAGACCTACGCGGCGGATGATCCGGTGATCAAGGGCTTCGGCACGATTCGGTAGACCGCTGGCGCGGCAAACTGGCCTTTCCCCCCAGCAAGGCGGTAATGCGGCGCATGGCTGCCCGCTTACCCCTGTTCGCGACGACCTCCCGGGGCACCGAGGAGCTGCTCGCCAGTGAGCTGATCGCGCTCGGCGCGGCGAAGGTGAAGCAGGATCGCGGCGGGGTCCGCTTCCACGCCAACCTCCGCGAGGCGCTGCGAATCGTCCTCCACTCGCGGCTGGCGATGCGGGTGCTCTACCCGCTGCTCGAGGCCGAAGCGCACGGGGCCGAGGGGCTCTACGAGGCGGTGAAGACCGTCAGCTGGGAGGACCACTTCACCCTCAAGTCCACCTTCGCGGTGGAGGCGACGCTCAAGGACTCGGAGCACAACCACTCGGGCTTCGTCGCGCTCAAGGTGAAGGACGCGATCGTGGATCGCCTGAGGGACAAGCTCGGCGGCCGGCCGGACGTGGACCCGTCGAACCCGGACCTGAGCGTCGTCGCCCACCTGGCGAAGACCAAGCTCTCGCTCTCGCTCGACCTGTGCGGCGAGGCGCTCAACCGGCGCGGCTACCGGGTGGCGCAGACGGCGGCGCCGCTCAAGGAGACGCTGGCGGCGGCGATGCTGCGGGCGGCGAAGTACGAGGGTGAAGAGCCGTTCGCCGACCCGATGTGCGGCTCGGGGACGTTGGTGATCGAGGCGGCGTTGATCGCGATGCGGCGCGCCCCGGGGATCCACCGCAGCTTCGGCGTCGAGCGCTGGCCGCGGATGATGTCCGAGGCGACCGCGATCCTCGAGGAGCTCAAGGCGGAGGCGAAGGCCGAGGAACGGGTGCCGCCGTTTCCGATCTACGCCCGCGATCGCGAAGAGGAAGCGATCGACGCCACCAAGCGCAACATCAAGGCCGCGCGGCTGGGAATGGCGGTGACGGTGGAGCTGGGCGACGCCATGTTCTCCCCTGCCCCCGAAGGGCAGACGGGGCTGCTGGTCTCGAACCCTCCGTACGGCGATTGGCTCAACGCCGGCGGCCAGAAGGGAATGAAGAGCTTCTACTTCAAGCTCGGAGATGCGCTGGGCGCCTGGGGCTGGCGAATGGCGTTCCTCTGCGGGAACCCGGCGTTCGAGAGCGCGTTTCACCACCGGCCCAGCGAAGAGCGCGAGCTGTGGAACGGGCCGATCGAGTGCCGGCTGCTGATCTACCCCCCGCCTCGCAAAGCGGCCGGCGCAGCTTGAATCCCCACACCGGCCGTCCGTAGTGTGAGCGATTGACGATGGGCGGCGACTTCTCCAAGGAAGACTCGGTGACGAACATGGTCACCTCGCCGGGCTCGGATCCGCTCGTCGGCCAGGTCCTCGACGGGCGCTTCAAGGTGGTCGAGCCGATCGGCACCGGCGGCATGGGCCGCGTCTACCGGGCGGTGCAGCAGCCGCTGAACCGCGCGGTGGCGCTGAAGGTGCTCGACTACAACTACGGCGCGGGGAAGGACGAGGCGTTTCGCCAGCGATTTCTCGTCGAGGCGGCGCTGACGGCGAAGCTGACCCACCCGAACACGATCACCGTCATCGACTACGGCTGCACCCCCAACGGGATCTTCTACATCGCGATGGAGTACCTCGACGGGCGCACGCTCGATCAGGTGGTCTCCGACGACGGGCCGCTGCCCTGGCGGAGGGTGCTCCACATCGGGCAGCAGATCGCCCGCTCGCTGCGCGAGGCGCACAACCTCGGCGTGGTGCACCGCGATCTGAAGCCGGGCAACGTGATGTTGCTGCACGCCGACGATGACACCGACCAGGTGAAGGTCCTCGACTTCGGCCTGGTGAAGAGCTTCGTCGTCGGCCAGGAGCTCGAGGGCCGGGCGATCACCCAGCAGGGGATGTTGATGGGCAGCCCCCCGTACATGGCGCCGGAGCAGGGAGAGAAGAACCACGCCGACCCCCGCAGCGACATCTACTCGTTGGGCACTGTGCTCTTCGAGGCGCTCACCGGGGCGCCGCCGTTCACCGGCAAGAGCGCGATGGAGGTCATCCTCAAGCACGTGAACCAGCCGGTGCCGCCGATGCGCGTGCCGGGCAACCTCGAGCCGGTGCCGGAAGAGATGGAGGCGCTGGTGGCGCGCTGCCTCGCGAAGTCGCCGATGGACCGCTTCCAGTCGATGGAGGAGGTGCTCCAGGCGCTACAAGAGCTCGCGACGCCGGTGGCCTTCGCGACCCCGACGGGTGGAATTCCAGTGCAGCCCGACCCGGCGCCTTCGGGCCCGCGGGTGATGCCGGCGTTGCTGTTCCTCATCGCGGTGCTGCTCGGGGCGGGCGCGGCGACGTTGATCATCCGCGCCCTGCGGCCGCCGGAGCTGCCGCGGCGTCCGATGCCGGTGGTGGTGGCGGAGCCGGTCGTCCCCGTCGAGGTGCAACCGGAACCCAGGCCCGAGCCGGCGGCCGTCCGAGTCGAGCCGACGCTGCCGCCGGTGGAGCCGAAGCCCGAGCCCGTCGTCGTTCGCGTCGAGCCGAAGCCCGCGCCGGTGGTGGTGCGGGTCGAGCCGGTCAGTCCGCCGGAAGAGCCGCGGGCGAGACGGATCACCTTCCACGTGGAGACCGACCCCCGGGGAGCGACGGTGGTGCTGGAAGGGAAGATCGTCGGACACACGCCGGTCGACGTGCAGGTGCCGGTCGCGCCCAGTGGCCTGGCGCGCGCGGAGTTCGCGCTCTCGCTCAACGGCTACCAGCCGACCACCATCAGCGCCTCGGGCGACTCGGCGAAGGTGATGGTGAAGGAGAAGCTGCGGCCGGTCACCGCCAAGCCGATCATCGGCCCCCCCAGTGCGACCCCTTCGCCCGCGGTGAAGAAGCGCCCGGCGAAGAAGGCGGGCACCGGCAAGCTGGGGGATGACGACGAGGACAAGCCGACGCCGCCGGGCCCCAACGACACGCTGAAGAGCCCGCTGCTGCCGAAGTCGAACTGAGTCATCGGCCGCGGGCGAAGAAGTCGCGTCCCAGGCCCGGGCCGGGTCAAGCCCGTGGTGGAAGGGGGGGGCACAGAAGCGAGCGGGGGCCATCGCTCAGGCGAGACCTCGCGCGGGGTAGGCCGGGGCGCTGGCAGCTCACTGGCCGCGGGAGGGGAGCCCGGCGGGACAGCTTGTCGCCGGCTTTGTTCCTGTCATTCACCGTTCGTCCCGCAAGGCGGCCTAGACCTTGTTCTCCTGGCGGTTGATCAGCCGCTTCAGGTTCGAGCGGTGGGTGAAGAGCATCAGCACGAGGAACACCACCGCCACCGCGGGGTACTCGATCGGCCGGTGCACGACGAAGCCGACGGCGACGGCGACCACCGCTCCGGCGAGCGAGCCGACGCTGCTGACCCGGAAGATCGCGAGGATCGCTGCCCAGACGACGAAGCCGGCCAGCGCGGCCCAGGGCAAGAGCACCACCAGCACCCCCAGCGCGGTGGCGACGCCCTTACCGCCCTTGAACTTGAGCCACACCGGGAAGACGTGGCCGAAGAACGCGGCGAGGCCGACGGCGTCATGCCACAGCGGCTCTCCCGGCAGGAGCCACCGGGCGGCGACCACCGGCAGCGCGCCCTTGAGCGCGTCGAGCAGCAGCACCAGCGCGCCGACTTTCTTCCCGGCGACGCGGGCGACGTTGGTCGCGCCGATGTTGCCGCTGCCCTCGGAACGGACGTCCTTGTTCGCGAACGCCCGGGTGAGCAGCAGCCCAAAGGGAATCGACCCGCTGAAGTAGCCGGCGACGAGCAGGAGCGCCGCGATCACAGGAACGGGTGCCGGTGCTGAACGATCACGAACCCGTAGTTGAGGATGAAGAGGACGATCGCCGCGTTGCGCAGGCGATCCCACTCCCGGTCGGTGAGGTTCACCTCGGGCGTCGGCACCTTGAACAGCAGGTGGAGCGCGGACCACACCACCGCGAGGGCGAACATCGCTGCGGCGAAGGTCCCCAGCGGGTTGGCCTTCAAGGCGCCGAAGAGGTTCAGGTGGGCGAACCGGTCGGCGGCGCGGGTCAGCCCGCAGCCCGGGCACGGCCAGCCGGTGACGGTGCGGAAGGCGCAGCCCCAGAACGGGATCAGCTTCGCCACCGGGATGAAGCGCGCGACGAAGAGACCGACGAACCCCACCAGCCCCAGTGCGTCGAGGGTGCCGAACTTCCGGTTGGGCTGGGGCCAGGCGATCTGCATCGGCGGGAGTAGCGTCTATCTACCCCCTCGCTTGCTTCGGCGCACGGCCTTGCGCTAGTTCGCACCCTATGAACGCACTGCTCGCCGCCCTGCTCATCGTCGCCACCCCGCCTGGGACCGCGCCGTCCCAGATGTCGTGCGATCCCGCCAAGGAGAAGGCCGAGGGGAAGAGCGACTGCGGCCACGCCCAGAACGCGCCCGCCGCGGCCGCGACCAGCAACGAGGCGACGCTGGTGCGGGGCGACAGGCTCAAGGGGCTGCCGAAGGTCGAGCTGACCTCGCTGCTCAAGGACCCGACGGGCCAGGACGGCAAGTCGGTGTCGGTCGAGGGCAAGGTCCGCAAGGCGTGCGAGAAGAAGGGCTGCTGGATGGAGCTCGCCGGTGACGAGAAGGGCCCGGGCGTGCGCGTCACCTTCAAGGACTACGGCTTCTTCGTGCCGCTCGACTCCGCCGGCCGCACCGCGCGCGTCGAGGGCGTGGTCTCGGTGAAGACGCTGACCGACGAGATGGCGAAGCACTACGAGGCCGAGGGCGCGACGGTGCCCCGCGGCAAGGACGGCAAGGCGCGCGAGGTCCAGTTGGTCGCGTCGGGCGTCGAGCTGCGCAAGTAACCTGACCCGCCACTACTCCATGCGCGGAGTCCAGGGCGCCGCCGATCGGGCGGTGGCGCTGGCCCGCGATCACCTGCTCGCCGAGGCGCCCGGCAGCCGGCTCCACGACGTCTCGCAGGATCCGAGGTTTCAACACCGCGGCGTCGATCTCCTCTGGGAACGCGAAGGCCAGAGGGTGCTCGGCGTCGAGGTGAAGGGCGACAGGCAGGGCGGACGGCGCGGCAACTTCTTCTTCGAGCTGGTGAGCAACCTCGAGAAGGACACGCCCGGTTGCTTCCTCTACTCGGTAGCGGATCTGTTGCTCTACGTCTTCCTCGACAAGCGCGAGGTCCACTGCCTGCCGATGAAGGACGTCCGCGCCTGGTTTCTCCCGCGGGCGAAGCAGTACCCGCTGAAGTCGACGAAGACGAAGACCGGCCACCTCGTCTACACCACGGTCGGAGCGATCGTGCCCGTGCGCGAGGTGATGGAAGTGGCCGGCGTGACGAGGACGAAGCTCTAGTTGCAGCCGAGCACGGCCTGGAAGCTGCCGCGCGGCGAGAAGCTGTTGGGGCCCTGGTAGAAGCCCTTCACGGTGCCGAGCTCGCCAAGGGAGAACTCGAACTTCTCCCCATCGAGTTTGCCCGTGCCCTCGGCGAGGACCTTGTTGTCCTTGCCCACGAGGCGGGCGCGGATCACCTCGCCGTCGGCGCGGAAGCGGACGACTCCCTGGTTGTTGCCAGCCTCGTCGGTGAGGAGGCCCGCGAAGCCGAGCCAGCCCTCGCGCGCCGGCTTCTCGTAGCCGAAGGCGAACCCGCCGCAGCCGAGGTCGGGGATCGCGGAGACGGTGAGCTGGTGGCCCTGGGTGTCGACGTCGAAGCGCTGGTCGATGCCGGCGGCGAGCTGGGACACGGGCAGGTCCTTCGAGAACGACGCGGTGGTCAGGTGCACGACGTCGGTGGCGGCGCCCGGCTGTACCCGCACCACCACGCCGTCGAAGTGCGGGCGGGTGTGCGAGGTCCACAGCACCTGCGTCGGATCCTCCGAAGGCTTGGGGAAGTCGCGGCGCTCGAAGAAGATGAGGTGCTGAAGCTGCGCGGTGCCGCTGTCGACCTTGAGCCCGCCGGTCCAGTCGATCCAATTGGGAGCGCGGAAGTCGCCGGCGAGGTAGCCCCAGGTCAGCCGGAGGTGAAACGGCGCGGGCGCCGACGGCGGGCGGGTGACGGTGCTGGTGATCGCCGACTGCGAGCTCAACACCTGGCCGACCTCCTGGTCGGAGATCAGGTCCTCCTCGGTCTGGGGACCGCAGGCGGCGAGGGCGAGGGCGACGCTTCCGAGGAACAAGGTTCGGTTCATGCCTCAAAGAACCCGCGGGGGTCGTTGTGGTTGCGGGGGTTCCGGCGGCCGAGGCAACCGCCGGTGATTGCTCGTTCAATGGGCGAGCCGGCTTGCGCTCTCGACATCGGTCAGGCTACTCGCTCGCATCTGGAGCCCCCTTGATCCGAACTCTTTCGCTCGCCCTCGCAGCCATCACCGCCGCAGCTGTCCTCGTCTTGCTCGGAGGGTGCCCCGCGGGCACCGGAGGATCGGGCGGTGGAAGCGGAGGCGGCGGGGGCGAGGGCGGCGGCGTCGCCGGGGGAACCGGTGGCGGGACGGCGGGTGGCGCAGGTGGCGGAGCGGGCGGCAGTGGTGGAGGCGCGGCCGGCGGTGGAGGCGCGGCCGGCGGTGGAGGCGCGGCCACGTACCCGCCGTTGGCGCCGATAGCCCAGACCGAGCTGACCCGCATCGTCACCGAGCTGGCCAGCGACAGCTACGACGGGCGCAAGCCGGGAGCCGCCGGTGGGCTCGCGGCGCGCGCGTACGTCATCGCCCAGCTGCAGGCGTGTGGCGTGAAGGCCGCCGGCACCGCCGGCTTCGAGCAGTCGTTGGCGCCCAGCACCGGAGCGAACATCTTCGGGATGATCGAAGGCAGCGATCCGGCGCTCAAGGATCGCGTCGTCATCCTCAGCGCCCACTACGATCACCTCGGCGACTGCGGCGGCAACATCTGCAACGGCGCCAACGACAACGCCGCTGGGGTCTCCGCGATCATCGGCATCGGGTGCGCGCTCGCGGCGTCTCCGGCGAAGCGCTCAGTGATGATCGCCAGCTGGGACGCCGAAGAGCCGCCGACGTTCCTCACCGCGGCGATGGGCAGCAACTTCTACTCCGCCAATCCCATCATCCCGCTGGCGAAGGTCGACGTCGCGGTGGTGATCGACCTGCTCGGCTCGGACCTCTGGCCCGGCTTTCAGGGCAGCTTCTACCTCGGCGCCGAGACCTCTGACGCCGTGGCCGCGGCGGTGGACGCGGCGCTGCCCACCGCGCCAGGAACCTTGAAGCCCTACCGCGGCGCGCTCGCCCTCGCGGAGGAGACCGCGCTCGGCCACCAGCCGTGGAGCGACTACGACACCTTCCGCAACCGGAGCATCCCGGTGCTCTTCCTCAGCGACGGCCAGAACCTGAGGTACCACACGGTCAACGACGACGTCGCGTCCCTCGACCTTCCCAAGCTCGCACTCGAGACCCGGCTGTTGCTCGACGTGGTCTGGAGGCTGGGCAACGCGGCGCAGAGCCCCGTCTTCAAGACCGCGGGCGCCAGCAACCTCGTCGACGCCAACACCACCGTGCCGGTGCTCGAGGCGGCGCTGGCGACCGGTGGCCTGGTCGACTCGCTCGGCCTGGCGCCTGCGACGCGGACGAAGCTCGACGCCGATCTCGTCGCGGTGAAGGCGGTGCAGACCCGCCTCGCCGGCGGAGCCACCGCTACCACCACCGAGGTGGCGACGCTGCGCAAAGCAGTGCAGCGGGTGATGTGCCACGCCAGCGGCCAGCGCACCCAGACGCAGTGCAACTCGTTCTGAAGGTGGTCGCAGGGCCCCCTTTAGCCCCGCAACCGCCTCCGGAGGCCGGCTCGCCGGGGTGAGCGTGCCGCCATCGTCCAGGTGCGGAGTCAGCTCGCCCACCGCCCCAGGCCCAGCAACCACTCGATCGAGTGGAAACGACATCCACGCTCGACTGTCCTCGAATTCGACGTCACCCGAGGCAGACAGATCCCGTTACTCTGCCGAGCGGGATGGGTTCGACGCGGCTGAAGACGCTCCACGCGATGGCGGAAGTCCCGGCCGCCGCTTGGGACGCGCTGCTGTCGGAGGCAGATCGCCCCTTCCTCTGCTGGGCCTACCTCGACGCGCTCGAGCAGAGCGGCGCGGTGACCCCCTTCAGCGGCTGGGAGCCGATCCACTTCACGCTCTGGGAAGGCGAAGCGCTGGTCGCGGCGGCGCCGGCGTACCTCAAGCGCTCGAGCGGAGGAGAGTTCCTCTTCGACGGTGCCTGGGAACGGGCCGCGGATCGCCTCG
>JAYVRT010000947.1:0-3498 GCA_043776025.1 Archangiaceae bacterium
GAGCTCGGCCTGGCCGACCGGGCGCAGTTCCGCTCGGTGCTCCGCTGCACCCTGTGCAAGCGCGAGGCGGACGTCGCCACCTTCGACCGCGCCTTCGAGTTCTTCTTCACCGGGGCGGCGAAGAGCTTCGAGGCGATCGACGAGGCGCTCGCCCGGCGGATCGAGGAAGAGGGCCTGCTGCAAGGCGACGAGCTGAAGATGATCCTCTGGATGCTGCCGCAGCTGGCGGGCGGACTGTCCCCGCTGGCGCGGGCGGCGCTGAGCGGAGACCGGGCGCTGCTCGCCCAGCTGTTTCGTACCGCGGCGCTGCAGCTCGACTTCTCGCGGATGCAGAGCTCGCTGCAGACCGGCTTCTTCACCCGGCGGATGCTCGTCGGGGCGGGCGTCGATCAGATGCGCACCGATCTCCAGGCGCTCTCGAGCGAGCTCTCCGCCCGCGGGGTCAGCACCCAGGGGGTGGAGGTCGTCTCGCGCTACCTCAGCGAGGCGATGCGCAAGGTCGAGGACGCCGCCCGGCAGGAGGTCGACCGCCAGGGCAAGGCGCGCTTGAAGAAGTCCTCGGGCGGGCTCAACGACCGCGCCTTCCACACCCTGTCGCGCAAGGAGGTCGAGCAAGCCCAGCGCGCGGTTCGGGCGCTGGCGGAGAAGCTGAAGAGCCGGCTGGTGCGCCGGGCGCGGAGCAAGCGCAAGGGCACGCTCCATCCGTTGCGGACGCTGCGGAAGAACCTGCCGTCGGGGGGCGTGCCGATGGTGCCGCACTTTCGGACCCGGCGGCCGCAGCGCCCCGAGGTGGTGGTGCTCTGCGACGTCTCGGACTCGGTGCGCAACGCGTCGCGGATGATGCTGCTGTTCATGTACACCCTGCAGGAGCTGTTCACCCGGGTGCGCAGCTTCGTCTTCGTCTCGGAGATCGGCGAGGTGACCCAGCTGTTCAAGGACACCGCTGCCGAAGAGGCGATCGATCTCGCCACCGCGGGGAAGGTGATCTCGGTGGCGAGCAACAGCAACTACGGCAACGCGCTGGCGAAGTTCTCCCGTGGCTGGCTCGGCAGCGTCTCCCGGCGGACGACGGTGCTGGTGATCGGCGACGGCCGCAACAACTACAACCCCGCCAACGTCTGGGCGCTGGACGATCTCAAGCGCAAGGCGAAGCGGGTGGTGTGGATCTGCACCGAGCCGAAGAGCTCCTTGGGCTTCGGGGACAGCGAGATGAACAACTACTCCCGCGCCTGCCACCAGGTGGTGACGGTGCAGACGCTGGCCGACCTCGAGCAGGTCGCGGCGCAGCTGGTCCCGACGTAGGCGCTACTTCCGCTTCGTCTGAAGCTTCGCCTCCAGCGCCGCCGCCTTTGCGTGCTCAGGGTTGCCCTCGGGCCAGGCGGGCAGCGCGAGCCGGGCCAGCTGGAGCGCCTGCTGTCGATCAGCGGGCTTCTTCGACTGCGCCAGCGCCTGGGCCAACGACAGCCGCGTCGACGCGAGCAGGGTGGGCTCTCCGGCCGAGCCCTCGCGCAGCGCCATCGCCCGCTCCAGCGGCGCTACCGCTTCAGCGGGGCGCTGCAGCGCCAGCAGGGCGTCGCCTTCGCCGGTGAGGTTGAAGGCGAGGTCCCGGTGGGCCGGCCCCAGCGTTCGCTCGCGGATCAGCAGCGCCCGGTGATCGAGCTCCATCGCCCGCGACGGCTTGTTCGCTGCCCGCTCGACCGCGGCGAGGTTGGTGAGCGTCACCGCGACGGTGACCGACTGGCTCCCCGAGGCCTTCTCCTTGATCGCCAGCGCCCGCTCGAGCATCGCCCGCGCGTCGTCGAGCTGCTGGGTCTGCAGCAGCACCGCGCCGAGGTTGGTCAGCGTCACCCCGATGGTGAGGGCGTCGGCGCCGAAGGCCTGCTCCTTGATCTCCAGCGACTTCTTGAAGGCCGCGACCGCCGCGGCGTGATCCCCTTTCTCGTTGAGGGCGTTGCCGAGGTTGTTGAGGGTCTCCGCGACCGCGGGGTGGGACGGATCGAGCGTGGCCTCCTCGATCTCCTGCGCCTTGCGGTAGGCGGCGATCGCCTCGTCGTACTTCCCCGCGGCCTTGAGCGCGGTGCCGACGTTGGTCCACGAACGGGCGACCAGTGGGTGCTTCGGCCCGAAGGCCTGCTGCCGGAAGGAGATCGCCCGCATGTAGTTGGCGACCGCGTCGTCGTAGCGGCCCCGCGACCAGGCGAGCACCCCGAGGCTGTTCGCCAGCGCGGCCTCGAGCTCGTCGGCGCGGCCGATGCGATCGACCGCGGCGCGCGCCAGCCGGCCCCAGGTCTCGGCGTCGTCGTAGCGGCCGGCGATCGCGCCCAGGCCGACCCGTTCGATCCACGCGCGGGCGGCCGTCTCGTCCTCCCGCGCGCCTTCCGCGTCGATCGCCGCCGACTCGAGCAGCGCGTCGGCGCCGCGGCCCCCGAGCCTCCCGGTGAGGATCCCGGTGAGCAGCTGGGCGTCGGCGCGCGCTCCGCGGTCGGTGGAGGCGCCTGCCTTCGCCAGCGCGTCCTCGGCGAGCTTGAGCCCCTCGGCGTACTTGCCGGTGTCGAGGTGCGCCTTGGCCTGGGCGAGCTGGACGCGCACCGCCTCGGACTCGTGGGTGTCCACGTTTCGGGGGGCGGTGCGGTCGGCGACGCAGGCTTCGAGCGGGGGCAGGGCGAGGCTGCTCGCCACCGCGCGCTCGACGATCTCCGCGTCGGCCCGGCTGAAGAGCGCCGTGACCGCCTGGACGTCGTTGAGCCGCCGCCCGAGGCAGACGATCCGGGCGCCGAGCGCCTCGTCGGGGGCATCCGCCCGCGCCTCGCAGGCCTCCCGGCGCAGGACGACCCAGCGCGCGGTGTAGGTGTCGATCGCCTTCGAGGCGTCGTCCCACGCGTGCTCGGCCCAGGGCTTGTGGGTCGAGAGGAACGCCGTCCGCGCCTGGTCCCTGACGGTTGTGTCCCAGACGCCGGCGAGGCGCTCGGAGACCGCGGCGCAGCGCGCAGAGGCGCTGCGGGTGGCCTGAATCGCCGCGACCATGGTGATCACCACCACCGAGGCGGCTCCGATCGCCGTCCACTGGCGGCGCACCGCCGACTTCCGACGGGACAGGTTGATCAGCAGCGCATCGATCTGCCGGTAGCGCTGGCCCGGGTCGGCGCGGAGGCCCCGCAGCAGCAGCTTGCGAATCCGCACCGGCACCTTCGAGTGCGGCGGGGCGGCGCGGACGCGGTCCTGGGCGATCTCCACCGCGATCGCCGCCGGGCTCTCTCCGGCGAAGGGCCTCTCGCCGTACAGCCCTTCGTAGAGCGCGACGCAGAAGCTGAACTGATCCGAGCGGGGGTCGGTGGGCCTGGCGTCGAGCTGCTCCGGCGACATGTAAGCGGGCGTGCCCATGATCGCCCCGGGTGGGGTGATGCGCCGCTTCATCCCGCCGCCGGACTCGGTCAGAGGATCCGGCGCGGGCGTCGGGATCGCGCTCGCCGCCTGGGCATGGGCGAGGCCGAAGTCCAT
>JAYVRT010000948.1:0-3489 GCA_043776025.1 Archangiaceae bacterium
CACTTCATGGCCGAATGGTGACCTCAGCCAGGGCCGCGGCGTCGGCCTCCGCGCCCTCAGCGAACAAGGTGTCCTCGGCCTTCATCAGCAGCTCCTCGAACCCACGCCGCTGCAGCGCGCTGACCGCCACCCCGCCCCGCTGACTGAGCAACGCCCGCTCGAGCAGCTTGGGCACCTCGTCGATCTTGTTCCACACCAGCAGCCGCGGAGTCCGCCCGAGCCCCAGCGACTCGAGGATCTTCTCGACCGCCTCGATGTGCGAAGCGCGCGCGGGATCCGACGCATCGACGACGTGCAGCAACAGCGACGCGTCCTCCAGCTCTTCCAGCGTGGCGCGAAAAGCGGCCACGAGATCCTTCGGGAGATCGCGAATGAAGCCCACGGTGTCGGTGATGATCACCTCGTGCTCGCGGGGGAACCGCAGCCGGCGGCTGGTCGGATCGAGCGTGGCGAAGAGCTTGTCCTCGGCCAACACCTCGGACCTGGTGAGCACGTTGAGCAGCGTCGACTTGCCAGCGTTGGTGTAGCCGACGATCGACACCACCGGCAGCTCGTGGCGCTCGCGCGAGCGGCGGCGCGTCTGGCGGCTCACCGAGAGCTGGTCGATGCGCTTCTCCAGCTGGCCGATGCGCTCGCGCACCCGGCGGCGATCGATCTCCAGCTTCGTCTCGCCCGGCCCACGGCCGCCGATGCCACCGGCCAACCGCGAGAGCGAGTCGTCCGACTGCACCAGCCGCGGCATCAGGTACTTCAGCTGCGCCAGCTCGACCTGGAGCTTGCCCTCCGAGCTCTGGGCGCGCTGGGCGAAGATGTCGAGGATCAGCTGGGTGCGGTCGAGGACTTTGAGGCTGGTCACCTCGTTGACCCCGCGCGCCTGCGAGGCGTTGAGGTCCTTGTCGAAGATGAGCACGTCGGCGCCCATCTGCATCGACTTCAGGTTGAGCTCGTCGAGCTTGCCGCGGCCGATGAGGTACTTCGGGTCGGCCTGGCGGCGCATCTGCAGCGCCTCGTCCACCACCTCGACGCCGGCGGTGCGGGCGAGCTCCTTCAGCTCGAGCAGCGACGAGTCGGTGGCCGCCCGGTTGCCGTCGAGACAGACCGCGACCAGCACCGCCCGCTCGCGATCGCCGACCTTCCGGACCCGGCTCGTCTGCGCCAGCTCGTCCTCGAGCGCGGAGACGGTAGCAGCGAAGTCCGGCTGGCCGGCGTGGACGCTGGGCAGCGTCTCGGTGCGCCAGAGCGCGCCGTCGTGGTTCTGAGGCAGCAGGTGGGCGAAGTGGAGCACGCCTGGCAGCCCGTCTTCCTTGACGCCGATCGCGGCGACGAGGTCCAGCCGCAGCAGCGCGAGGTCGGTGAGGTCGTCCTTGGTCAGCGGCTCGGACTTGAGGTGGGTGTGGACCAGCCGCAGGCCGCGCAGACGCACCTGCCCGGCACGCGCGCGGCCGATGTCCGGCAGCTCGAGCTGGTGGGCATTGCCGACGATCACCTGCTCGATCTCTCCCTTGCGCGACAGCAACACCCCGACCTGGCGGTTGGTCTGCTGGGAGAACTCGCAGAGGTGGCCGGCGAGCTCGGGGCTGACGATCTCGTGCACCGACACCCGGCGCCGCCAGGTGTTCTTGAGATGTTTGAGCTCGGAGGGCTTGAGGCCGAAGATGTTGCCGAACGGTTCGTTCACGTCTGCATTGCGCTGTACCACCTTTTTGAAGGATGCAGCCTCGATGAGCAGCGGACGCGGGGCCCTCGTCAAAGCGAAGCGGGTGGTAGTGAAGGTCGGGACGAACGCGCTCACCCAGGCGACGGGGAAGTTTCACCGGCCCCACATCGAGCGCCTCGCCGCCGAGCTCCTCGTCGCCGCGCGCACCCGCCAGTTGATCGTCGTCTCCTCGGGAGCGATCGCGCTCGGAGTCGAACGGCTCGGCCTCTCCGCCCGCCCGAAGGACGTCGTCGGCAAGCAGGCCTGCGCCGCTGTTGGCCAGAGCCGGCTGATGCGGGCTTGGGAAGAGGCGCTCGACCCGAAGGTCGTCGCCCAGGTGCTGCTCACCCACGCCGACGTCCAGGACCGCCGCCGCTATTTGAACGCCCGCCACGCGCTCACGCGGCTGCTGGACGACGGGGTGATTCCGATCATCAACGAGAACGACACCGTCGCCGTCGACGAGATCAAGTTCGGCGACAACGACACCCTCGGCGGCCTGGTGGCAGGGCTGATCGAGGCGGACGCATTGATCATCCTCTCCGACGTCGACGGGCTCTACGACACCGACCCCCGCTCGAACCCGAAGGCGCGGCGGATTCCGACGGTGCCCAAGGTCACGGCCGAGGTGCTCGCGCTCGCCGGAGCCTCGGGCAGCGCGGTGGGCACGGGGGGGATGGCGACCAAGGTCCGCGCCGCCGCCAACGCCAGTGAGCTCGGCATCCGCAGCGTCATCGCCGGCGGCCACACCCCCGGCATGCTCACCCGGGTGCTGGAAGGCGAAGACGTCGGGACGATGTTCGAGCCCTCCTCCACCCAGCGCCACGCCCGCAACGCGTGGATCGCCCACGCGCTCAAGCCCCTCGGCACGCTGGTGGTCGACGCTGGCGCCCGCGGCGCGCTGGTGCAGAAGAAGAAGTCGCTGCTGCCGTCGGGCGTGAAGTCGGTGGAGGGAAACTTCGCCGCCGGAGACGCGGTCGACCTGCGCGACGAGACCGGCGCCGTCTTCGCCCGGGGCCTGGCGGCCTACGGCGCGGACGAGCTGCGGAAGCTGGCGGGGAAGAAGAGCGCGCAGATCGAAGCGACGCTGGGCTGGCGCGGCCTCGACGAGGCGGTGCACCGCGACGACCTGGCGCTGCTCGGCGAGTAGCCAACCTCCTCGCAGAGGCCTCGAACCCGAAGCACGGCAGGAGGGATTCGAACTCTCAATCGCGGGTTTTGGAGGCCCGTGCCCTTACCATTCGGGCTTCTGCCGTAGATGCTCCGGGCGGATGCAGGCGCCGGCGGGTTCCTGACGCGCAGCGCGCTCGACCTCGGCCCACAGCCGCCCCGCCGCCACCGCCACTGGGACGCCGAGCGCCCGCAGCGTCGCGCGATGGTCGAGCAGCATCGCGGCGATCGCGAGAGCGCCCAAAGGCCACCACGCCCCGCGCAGCAAGGCGCCCACTGCCGTCCCCCGTTGGGTGGCGAAGAAGTCCCGGTGAAACCGAAGGTGCGCCTCTTCATCGCGGCAGATTTGCTCCAGCGCCTCCGACAGTTCGCTCGGGGGCAGCGCGGCCGAGAGCACGCCGTAGAAGCCGATGCCGATCACTTCCGCGGCCTGGAGCACCAGCAGCTTGAAGCGCACGCCGAACAACCGCCGCACGTGAACGAAGAGCCGCTCGGTCCACTGGCGGGAGAGAATCGTCCCTCCCAGCGCTTCGACCATCGCCTTGAGGATCCGCGCGTGCCGGCCCTCTTCGGCGATGAAGCGCTTGAGCGCGACGCGGTAGTCAGCGTCGATGCCGGCGAGC
>JAYVRT010000949.1:0-3488 GCA_043776025.1 Archangiaceae bacterium
ATCGGCCCGCTCACCCTTCCGCCACCGCCGATCACGACTGGCTGATCGTCGTCAACCGCCGATCGCGCCGAACCGAACGGGGTCCGTGCATCGGATACGCGTGTGAGTGCGGTCCAGGGGTCGCCTGCAAGGTGGACTCGGACTGTGGCGCAGGCCACTGCGCGAGGCTCGGAGGCGCGACCGGCTATTGTGCCGTGGGTGCCCCGGACGGCGGCGGTGTGGGGGGCGGAAGTGCCGGCGGCAGCGGGGGAAGCGCCGGTGGTGGTTCTGCGGGAGGAGGCGGCGGCAGCGGTGGTAGCGACGCCGGTTCGGATGGCGGGACGATGCCCGCGGCGATGATCTCCACCGCCGCGATTGACTTCGGGCTGGTTGGCTGCGGCAGGCCGGAGTCCCTGCGGGACCTCGACCTCACCAACAGCGGCGGAGGGACGCTCACGTTCGGAGCCTCGCTCTCCGGCGCGGGGGGCTTCACCGTCAACCCGAGCTTCGGCTCACTCGACGCCGGAGCGACAGCGCGACTCCACGTCGGCGCCACCGCCGCCGCCAGCGCCGTCGCGGGCACGCAGCAACTGGCCACGCTGAGCCTGACCACCAACGATTCCCAGGCAGCGAAGGTCGACGTCGCGCTGAAGATGAAGGCGGCAGGAGTGACGCTCGCGCTGACCCCGGGGATTGCCGCCTTCGGCCTGGTGCCGGTCAACACCGCAGCGCCGGCGGTCCCGCTGATGCTCAACAACCTCGGCAACCTCGCCGCGACGGTGACCATCGCCGCGCCCACCGATGCGCAGTTCTCCATCACCCCTGCCTCGGTGACGATTCCGCCAGGGACAAGCGCGTCGGGGCTCGCGGCCGGATTCCGCCCGACCTCGAGCGCCCCGGCCAGCACCACGGCGGCTCTTGCCGTCGCTGAGGCGGTCTGTGGCGCCAGTGTCTCGAGCGTCCCGCTCACGGGCCAGGGCACCAACGGCGCGGTCGGAGTCTCGGCGACCGACGTGTTCTTTGGAGTCGGCGGCCGGGTCAACTGTGGCGGCCAGGCCAGCAGCGAGACCATCACCCTCACCAACACCGGTAACCAGGCGTACGCGTGGACCGCGACCCTCGCCAGGGGTGCCTCTTCGCCCTTCGCCGTCACCCCCTCGAGCGGAACCGTGCCCGCCACCACCGGCAGCGTCACCCTGACGATCTCGTCGGCGCCAATTCCCGCGCAGGCGACGACGGCAGCCGACGCGTTTGGCGACACGCTCTCGATCGTCACCGACGTCGCCAGCGACGGAAGCCACCTGGTTGCCCTTCACCAGACGGCCAACGGCGCGGTCCTGTCGTTTGCTCCCGCGTCGATCGACTTCGGCCGGGTGCCGATCAACACCACCGCCAACGCGCCGCTGGCCATCGTCAACGACGGCAACGTCGGCACGGACGTGATCGTCTCTTCGAGCGACCCGGCCTTCGGTGTCACCCCCGCTGGCGCCACGGGAGTCTCAGCAGGCACCACCGGCAGCTTCACCGCCACCTTCGCCCCGGGTGCCTCGACAGCGCCCCGGAGCGGGCAGCTCGCGCTCACAATCGACGGCGGCGCGGTGCTCTGCGCGCCCCTGCCTTCGCCGGTGCCAGTCAACGGGGTCGGCACCAATGGCTCGGTCAGCTACACGCCGGTCGCCCTCGACTTCGGGGCGGTCGACTGCGCATCGACCGCGGCGCCGCGGACGGTGACTTTCAACAACGCCGGAAACCAGAGCTACACCGTCGTCCCGGTCCTCGGGCGGGGCGGAGCCTCTGCGTTCGTCGTCTCGATGGCACCGGACTCGGGGTTGGTCGGTCAAGACGGGGGCACCCTCGTCCTCACCGTCACGCCCAAGCAGGTTCCTCAGACCTCGCTGGTGACGCCCAACCTCTACGGAGACACCCGCACCGTCAGCTCCGACGTCGTTGGAGACAGCCCTCACGACATCCCCCTGCGCGAGACGGCGCGAGGAGCAATCTTCGAAATCTCGGGCAGCGCCATCAACTTCGGCTCGGTCGTGGTCGGGGTCAGCGGGAGCTCGCAGTTCAGTGCCACCAACACCGGCAACGCCGCAGGGACGCTGCAGCTGGCACCCGTGCAACCGACGATCTTCAGCTTCTCGCCGATGGTCACGATCAACGCCGGCGCTTCGTCGATTCAGACGGTCGGCTTCACCCCGCTGGCGCCCGTCGCGTACAGCGACGCTGCCGCGGTGACCGTCGCCGGTGGGACAGTGCTCTGCCACGCTCTGCCGTTTTCTTCGATCTCGCTCGCGGGAACGGGGAGCAGCGGCAACGTGGTGCTGGTCTCGGCGGGCTCGCTCACGTTCGGCAGCGGGGGCCTGGTTCCATGCGGCGCCACGGCGGCTGCGAAGACGTTCTCGGTGACCAACAACTCGAGTCAGACGCTCTCGGTGTCGCTGACCCTCGCCGCCGGGGGCGCCTCGCCGTACACCGTCAGTGGCCCGGCGAGCCTCGCCCCTGCAACGAGCGGCACCGTCACCGTGACGCCGTTGCCGGTTCCTGCGACCTCTTCGACCGCGCCCGATGCGTTCGCCGACACGCTCACCGTGACTGCCACCGGAGGCCCGGTCAACGAAGCCCACGTCGTCGCACTCCACCAGACAGCGCAGGGCGCGATCCTCGGCTTCAGCCCGACGTCGCTGAGCTTCAGCGTCGGCCTGTCCGGCAGTCAGACGAAAAACTTCACCGTCAACAACACCGGCAACCTCTCGGCCCCCTATACCCTCGCGGTGGGGGGCACCGATTCGAGCACCTTCGCTGTCAGCCCCACCTCGAGCAGCGTCGCCGGGGGAAGCAGCACTTCCGAGGCGGTGACCTTCACCGCGCCGTTGTTGGCGGTGGGGACGAAGAGCGCCAACATCAGCGTCAGCACCGGCGTCATCCGGTGCGCCCCGTTGCCGGCCCCCCGTGCAGTTGAACGCGGCCATCCAATGATGCCTAGACTCACTCCGGCCGGAAAGAGGACTGTGAACCCCATGCGTTACCGATTGCTCCTGTTGACTGTGTTCAGCCTCGTCGCCTGCGGCGGGCTCACGCATCTGACCGTTTCCCAGACGGCCACTGCGATGATCCCCGCGGCGACGCTCGTGGAGACCCTTGTCGGCGAGGTCGGCTTCGGCAGCCTGGTCAGCTTCGACATCACCCAGTCGCAGGAGCTGAAGAACCAGGGCGTGAAGCGCTCACAGATCGACTCGGTGAAGCTGACCACGCTCACCCTCGACATCACCGCGCCGGCGAGCGGCCAGGACTTCACCTTCCTCGACTCGATCTCCTTCTTCGTCGTGGCCGACGGCCAACCGCAGAAGCAGGTGGCCCACGGCGGCCCCTTCGCCAAGGACTCGAAGTCGGTGAGCCTCACCCTCGACGACGTCGAGCTCGCTCCCTACGCCGCCGCGCCGTCGATGACCTTCAGCACCGCGGTCAAAGGCCGCCGGCCGACCAACGCCACCACCATCGACGCGAAA
>JAYVRT010000950.1:0-3484 GCA_043776025.1 Archangiaceae bacterium
GCCTTCGCCCGGCCTTCGCCGTCCTGCATCGTCCGCCAGGCCTCGTCGCTCGCCGCGCCGAAGTAGGACGGCTCGGGGCACTTGGAGCCACAGCTGGAGACGGCAGCGAGGGCGAGGAGCGCGAGCGAGGACTTCATTCCAGCGCGTTGAACCCGACGCCAACGCCCCCGTCAAGGGCGCCACAATTCTTTACCTCCGCCCCGGTGCAGTGCCCCCGCGCGCCCGTTACAGTCGGAAGCTCATCCATGGCCTCTCAATCCACAGAACCCCAGGCTCCGCAGGACGCGCCGGTAGGCCTGTCCGAGATTCCGGTGCTGCTCTTCGTCCGCGGCCTGTTGCTCGTCGGGGTGATGGTGACCCTGGTGCTGGGCCTCCACTATTACCTCGGGGTGCGGTTGATCCGCGGCGCCCAGCTGCCCGAGCCCTGGGCAGCAGCGGCGTGGGTCTTCCTCTGGACCGCGTTCGCCAGCATCCCTTCGGCGTTCATCCTCGGTCGACTGCTGCGCCGGAAGCTGGCGGCGGGTGTGCAGTGGTTCGCCTTCCTCTGGATGGGCGCCTTCGGGGTGTTGCTGTCAGCGACGGCGATCTCCGACATCGTGCTCTGGAGCGCGGCGCACGCGTCGACCGGGGCTGCGTCGTGGAGCCGCTTCCAGGCGCTGGTCGTCATCGGCCTGACGATTCCCGCGCTGGTGGTGGGTTTTCGCATCGCCCGCGGCACCCCGGCGATCACCCGGATCACCATCGGCATCAAGGGGCTGGGCAAAGAGTTCGACGGCTTCCGGATCGCGCAGATCACCGACATCCACATCGGCGAGACGCTCCGCCGCGAGTTCCTCGAGCGGGTCGTCGCCCAGGTCAACAGCTTGAAGCCGGACATGGTGGCGGTCACCGGCGACGTCATCGACGGCTCGGTGAAGGCGCTGCGCGACGAGGTCGAGCCGCTCTCCCGGCTGGCAGGCAAGTACGGCAACTTCTACGTCACCGGAAACCACGAGTACTACCACGGGGGAAATGCCTGGGAGGCGGAGGCGACGCGGCTGGGGCTGATCGTGCTCCACAACGAGCACCGGGTGCTCAAGCAGGGCGAGTCGAGCCTCGTCGTCGCTGGCGTCACCGACCTCGACGGCGGGCGGTTCTCTCCTGCCAACGCACCCGACGCAGACGCCGCCTTCGCCGAGGCGCCGGCCGGCGCGCCGCGGATTCTGCTCGCCCATCAGCCGCGGTTCGCCCGGCAGGTGACGAAGCACAACGTCGCGCTCCAGCTGTCGGGGCACACCCACGGCGGGCAAATCTTCCCCTTCATGTTCTTCGTCCGCCTGCAGCAGCCGGTGATCGCCGGCTTCAAGATGCTCTGGGGCGTGCCGGTCTACACCAGCCGCGGCACCGGCTACTGGGGCCCTCCGTTCCGCATCGGGCCCTCCAGCGAGATCACCGAAGTGACCCTGCGGGCGGAGTAGAGGGTCAGCGCCCGCTCTCGTCCGACGGGCTCATCGTGTTCCACAGCTCCGCGGTGCGGCTGCGCAGCCGACGGTCGACGTTCTCGGCGACCGGGCGTTCGAGGCCGCGAGGATAAAAGGCGAAGGCGAACAACGATTGCTCAGGCCGTCCGGGGAGGAGCGGCAGCCGGCCTTCGTGCGCCGCCTCATCGGTCACGACCCATAGCAACACCGTGAGCACATCGTGCTCGTAGGTGGCGAGGGCCTTGGCTCCCTCGAGCTTCTCCATCTCGTCCTCGGTTCCCCGGATTCGCCCGTAGATGATGCAGGGCCACTCGGTGCAATCGAGTCCGTCGACTCGGCCGGGAACGTTCTCCTGCTTGAACGCCTGGCTGATCGCCGCGCGGAGCGCCTCGGGCGCGAAGCGCGGGTCGGCGGGCCGCGCGGGAAGAGGAATCGGGGAACCTTCCTGGGCGGCCCGGTGCTCGTCTCGCCGCTTGAGGTCTTGCCTCACCGTCGTCAGTTCCTCTGTCTTCTCCGCCAGCGCGACGCTGAGCTCCGTGCAGCGGGGATCCGTGGCGGCGGAGACGGCCGGCGTTGTCAGGACGGCGGGTCTGGGCCGCGCGGCCTCAGTGACCTGCGTGGGCGCGACGGCGATCTCCGCGACCGCTGGACCCGCGGGAGGCTCGAGGTCGAGCTTCGCCTCCCACCACGCTCCGGCGACAAAACCGCAGGCCAGCGCCAGCAGCACCGACGCGATGACCCCGAGCAATCTTCTACCCATGCCAGAGGCCTAGCAGGCCCCGAGGGAAGAAACGAAAAAGGACGGCCCCCTCGCGAGGACCGTCCTTCCGACTCGAAGCGAAGAACCGCTCAGCTGTTCGGCTTGAACGACTGGGTCTTCTGGCCCGCGCTCTTCCAACCCATCAGGCCGTCGGGGAGGACCGCGACGTCGGTGTAGCCGGCCTGGGCCGCCTTGGCCGCCGCGCCGTGCGACGCGCCGCACATGTTGTTGGCGCAGTAGAAGACGAGCTTGGCGTCCTTGTTGGCGGGCAGCTCGCTGACGGCAAACGACGACGAGGAGGTGAGGAGGATCGCGCCGGGGATGACGCCGTTCTTCGCGCGGAACTCGTTGTTGTTGGCGTCGAGCACCGTGGCCTGCTTGGCGGTGGTCATCTTCGCCAGCTCGGCGACGGTGACCTTCTTCGGCTGCGCGGCTTCGGCGTGGTTCTCACTGCCGTCGCAGGCAAAGGCGGCGGGGGCGGCGAGCGCGACAGTCAGGGCAATGGCTTTGAAGTTCATGTTCTGGATATCCGTGTGTGGGAGTGAAGGGAGACCAAAGTTGCACCGCCCGACCCGGCGCTGCAAGTCAGAGTGACGCCAAATCGACCGGAGTTTCAGCCCAGGGCCCTGATCAGCGCCGCCACCATCGGCGCCGGGTCGGCCTTGCCCTTTCCGGCGATGTCGTAGGCGGTGCCATGGTCGGGAGAAGTGCGAACCACGGGCAGCCCGAGTGTGACATTTACGGTGAGGTCGAAATCCAACACCTTGGCGGCCACCAGGCCCTGGTCGTGGAACATCGCCAGCACCGCGTCGAAGCCGAACTTCGGCCCCACCCGGGCAAACAGCCCGTCGGCGGCGAAGGGGCCGTGACAGTCCACTCCCGCCCGCCGCGCCTGGGCGATCGCCGGGGCGATGATGTCGAGCTCCTCACGGCCCAGGGCCCCCCCTTCTCCCGCGTGGGGGTTGAGCCCGCAGACCGCCAGCCGCGGCCTCCCGCCAAGCGACGATGAGAGCAACTTCAACTGCGCGACGAGGGTATGAGTCTTGAGCGCGCGTGGCACCCGGGAGAGGGGCAGGTGGTTGGTGGCGAGCGCGACCTTGAGCCGCGGGCCGGCGAGCATCATCAGCACCTCGCAGCCGAAGCGCTCGGCGAGCAGCTCGGTGTGGCCCATGAAACGAATCCCCGAGCGGGTGATCTGCTCCTTCGACACGGGCGCCGTGCACAGCGCCGACGCGCGGCCGTCCTTCACCGCCGCGATCGCCGC
>JAYVRT010000951.1:0-12057 GCA_043776025.1 Archangiaceae bacterium
CGCCAAGGCCGGCGTCCCGGTGTTCGCGTGGAAGGGCGAGAGCCTCGAGGAGTACGACTGGTGCCTCGAGCAGCAGATCTTCGCCTTCGAGGGCGGCAAGGGCCCGAACATGATCCTCGACGACGGCGGGGACCTCACCATCTGGCTGCACGAGAAGCACCCGCAGCTCTTCAACGGCCCCGACGGCATCCGCGGCCTCTCCGAGGAGACCACCACCGGCGTCCACCGCCTCTACGAGATGAGCAAGCAGGGCAAGCTCAAGTGCCCGGCGATCAACGTCAACGACTCGGTGACCAAGAGTAAGTTCGACAACCTCTACGGCTGCCGTGAGTCGCTGATGGACGGCATCAAGCGCGCGACCGAGACGATGATCGCCGGCAAGGTCGTCGTCGTCGCGGGCTTCGGCGACGTCGGCAAGGGCTGCGCCCAGTCGGCGCGCGGCTTCGGCGCCCGGGTGATGGTCACCGAGATCGACCCGATCAACGCGCTCCAGGCGGCGATGGACGGCTACGAGGTCACCACGATGGACGAGGCCGCTTCGAAGGCCGACATCTTCGTCACCGCCACCGGCTGCTGCGATGTCATCACCGGCAAGCACATGCAGGCGATGAAGGACGCGGCGATCGTCTGCAACATCGGTCACTTCGACTCGGAGATTCAGGTCTCCTGGCTCGAGAAGAACCCTGAGATCCGCGAGGAGAACGTCAAGCCCCAGGTCGACCAGTTCATCTTCCCGGACGGCAAGCGGATCACCCTGCTGGCCCGCGGTCGGCTGGTGAACCTCGGCTGCGCCACCGGCCACCCGAGCTTCGTGATGAGCAACTCCTTCACCAACCAGATGCTCGCGCAGCTGGCGCTGTGGGGCGCGCTCGACACCGGTAACAAGTTCGAGAAGGGCAAGGTCTACGTGCTGCCGAAGAAGCTCGACGAGAAGGTCGCCGCGCTCCACCTGGCGAAGGTCGGCGTCAAGCTGACCAAGCTCACCGCCGACCAGAGCAAGTACATGGGCGTCCCGGTCGAGGGCCCGTTCAAGGCCGACAACTACCGGTACTGAGAGTCAGACGGTCTTCGATGAACCCGAGCAGCGCTGCCCTTGCAGGGTGGCGCTGCTCTTTCGTTGTTCCTACGCGGCGCGCTTGCCCAAAGCCTTGAGCGCCGACTCGACGTACTTCACGCCCAGCGGGGTGATCTGCCGGCCGCCCTTGAATGCGCGGGCGTAGCCCTTGTGCTCCCGCAGCGCCTTCGCCGCGTTGGGCGCGGCGTACTTCACCCCGTGCGCGTGCCAGAACTTCGAGGTGACGCCCGAGCTGACCCCGTCGCCCTTGCGGACGAGGTAGAGCGGAATCAGCGAGCGCAGCAGCTGATCCGGCTTGCGGCCAGCCTTGATCAACTCGACGCGGCGCGGGTGCGCCTCGAGCGCGCTCACCAGCAGGTCGAGCACCGAGGGGGCCGACGGGCCGGCGATCTTCATCGTCCGCACCGAGAGGATCTTCTTCGTCGTCTTTTTCGACGGGGGACGCAGGCGGGCGGCGCGCTGAATCGCCTCCAGCTTCTGGCGGAGGAACTTCTCCAGCCCGAGGATCTCGAAGAAGCCACCCTTCAACTTGCGCGCCCTGAAAGACATTCGTTTGCCGCCTCCCGCCGCCGACCCTACAACAGGCGCACCTGATTCAAGGCCGATAAATCGGGTCCGCAGCGTATGAAGGCCCCGCCCGATGAGCCCGCTGATCCTCACCCTGCTGCTGCTCGCCGCGCCCGCCCGGGCGACGCCGACTCCGCGCGGGCCCGCCGACGCGGAGTTCGCGTTCTTCATTCCTGACTTCTCCGCGGCGTGGGCGCTCACCCCGTTCCTCGACGCCGCCGCGGATCACTCGGCGCTGCTCAAGCGCGAGGGCTGGCGCAACGACGTCCACCCGTTGCTGCGCGTCGACGTCACCCGCAAGGACTCATTGGTCGAGGCGGGCATCGACCCCGCCGGCAGCGGCACCCTCTCGTTCAAGGGTGAGCTGAGCGTCAGCTGCGTCACCCTCGCCGACCCGAAGAAGTTCGAAGCCGCGTGCGCCGACCGGCTCAAGGGCTACGGCGTCGCGTTCCGCAAGGACGTCGACGGCGTCGCGGTGGTCGGCGCCAAGGACTCGCTCGACCGGGTGCTCGCCGGCTACGTCATCAAGGGCAGGGAGTCGTGCGCCATCGGCGGGCAGGGCCTGTCGGTGGAGAAGCCGCTGCTCGAGCTGGGCAAGCTGCTCGGCAAGCCGCCTTCGAGCGCGATGTGGAAGGCGCTCGCCGGGCTGCCGGGGCAGGCGATGTTGGTCGCGCCGCGGTTCGCCGCAGGGCTGAAGGGCGCCGGCCTGACGCTCACCTCTGAGTTCAAGTCGAGCCGCCTCCCGGTGGCGAAGCTGACCGGCGCGGGCCCGTCGCCCTATGGCGGCGCGAGCTGGGACGGGATGCTCTGGCTGCGGATGCGGCTCGACCCGGCCCAGCTGGCGCCCGAGCTCGCCCAGCTGGGGGCGACGCTGCAGCGGATCTGCCCCGGGTGTGACCCGGCGGCGCTCACCGACACCGCGACCGCGCTCGCCCCGGTGCTGACCGGCAACGCGCTCGTCTATGTGCAGCAGGTGAAGGTCCAGGGGTCGCTGCGGACGCTGGCGCCGCGCTTCTTCGCCCACAAGGGAGCCGCGCTCGCCGAGACCTCGGACCCGAAGGCCGCCCGGGCTGCGCTCGAGAACCTCTCGCGGATCAAGGGCGCGAAGGCCACCGAGGAAGGCTTCTCGCTGCAGCTGCGCGAGGGGACGCTGCAGCTGGGTGTCCGCGACAGCCACGTCTACCTCAGTGACGACGCGGCGGCGCTCGCGGCGGTCTTCAAAGGGTTGAGCGCCGGCGGCGGCAAGCAGGCGCACGGCGCCGAGTTCTCGGTGGACCCGGACAAGGTCGCGAAGGCGCTCGCCCAGGTGCCGGTGGTCGATGTGCTCGCCGTGCCCGAGCTCGCTGGGCTGCTCGCCGCGAGCGCCGAGCTCGGCCCGTTGTTGTTGGCGAGCGAGAAGATGACCGGCTATGCCGACACCGACGCCACCTCAGCGGTGCGGGGCGCACACCTCTGGACCTTGAAGCCGCCACCGCCGCAGCACCCTTAACCCGAAGACGACGGAGTCAAAGATGGGCACGCCAGCACCACTCACCGGTCCCGACTTCACCCAGGGCGTCGAGCTCACCCAGGTCCCCGACGGCGGCATGTTGCTCGGTCACGCGCACGGCGAGGCGGCCTTGCTGGTGCGCCGGGGCACCGAGACGTTCGCGGTCGGTGCCACCTGCAGCCACTACTCGGCGCCGCTGGCCGAGGGGTTGATCGTCGGGGACCAGGTGCGCTGCCCCTGGCACCACGCCTGCTTCGACGTGAAGACCGGCGCTGCGTCCGGCCCCGGCCTCAACCCGCTGCCCTGCTGGAAGGTGGAGCAGCAGGGGACGAAGGTGGTGGTCAAAGAGAAGCTCACCCCCGCGGCGAAGGCGGCGGCCCCCGGAGCGCCGAGCAGCGTGGTGATCATCGGCGGCGGAGCGGCGGGCAACTCGACCGCCGAGGCGCTGCGCCGCGAGGGCTACGCCGGCCCGGTGACGATCATCGGCGCGGAGAACACCGTCCCGGTGGATCGCCCCAACCTCTCGAAGGACATCCTCGCCGGCACCGCGCCCGAAGACTGGGTGGCGATGCGGGGCGCGGACTTCTACGCCGAGAAGAAGATCGAGCTGGTGCTCGGCGCGCGGGTGATGGCGATCGACCTCGGCGCGAAGACGGTGAAGCTCTCCGACGGCACCAGCCGCGGCTACGGCGCGCTGGTGCTCGCCACCGGGGCTGACCCGATTCCGCTCACCGTCCCCGGCAGCGACAAGGCCCACGTCCACACCCTGCGGTCGCTCGCCGACTGCAAGGCGATCATCGCCAGCTCCGGCACCGCCAAGCGCGCGGTGGTGGTGGGTGCGAGCTTCATCGGCCTCGAGGCCGCCTCGTCGCTGCGCACCCGCGGGCTGGAGGTGACGATCGTCGCTCCGGACGCGCGGCCGCTGGAGAAGGTGATGGGCCCGCAGCTGGGCGAGCTGGTTCAGACGGTGCACGAAGGGAAGGGCGTCGTCTTCAAGCTCAAGCACACGGTGAAGTCGATCGGCGAGGGCGACGTCACCCTCGACGACGGCTCGAAGTTGCCCTGCGACCTGGTGGTGGTCGGCATCGGCGTGCGCCCGGCGACCATCCTCGCCGAGCAGGCAGGGCTGAAGATCGACAAGGGCGTCGCGGTGAACGAGTTCCTTCAGACGAGCAACCCCGACGTCTACGCCGCCGGCGACATCGCACGCTTTCCCGACGCCAGCAGCGGCAAGTCGATTCGCATCGAGCACTGGTTGGTGGCGCAGCGGCAGGGCGAGACGGTGGCGAGGAACCTGCTGGGTCACAAGGCGCCGTTCCGCGCGGTGCCGTTCTTCTGGAGCCAGCACTACGACATGCCGATCAACTACGTCGGCCACGCCGAGGGCTGGGACGCGCTGCAGGTCTCCGGCAACGTCGCCGAAAAGAACTGCCTCGTCGCCTACCGCGTCGGCGGGAAGATCGCCGCGATCGCCAGCGTCTACCGCGACGCGCAGAGCCTCGAGGCCGAGGCGCTCTTCGAGAAGGGCGACCAGGCGGGGCTCGAAGCGCTGATGAAGCGCCCGTAAGGAGCGCTCCGATGCGACTTACCACCGCGCTCGCGCTTGGGTTGTTCCTCGCGGGCTGCCGCAAAGGCAGTCCGGAGAGCCACGCGTTCCAGGACGGGCAAGCCGAAGCGGCCCGGGTGCTCACGCCGCAGATGCTCGCGAAGTACGTCGAGTACGAGCGGGCATTGGGGCAGGGGTTCTGGCAGCGCGCCGCGTTCTCGTTCGAGGCGGAGCTGATCCGCAACGGACACCCGCCGAAGGTCCCTGGCACGTTCGCGGAACGGCGTGACGTCTACCTCGCCTCCCATCGCGCCGCCGCGGCAAAGGCCGGGCTCACCGAAGCCGAGGCGATGAACCTCTGGTCGCTTTCCACGCCGTACTACCAGGGCCGAATCAGGGTCGACCTGAACGAGCAAGTCTTCCCCCGGCTGGAGGCTGACCTCGCGCGCAGGCGCCTCGACGGCGGAGTGAACCCGAAGCACGAGGCGATGTTCGCAGCCGATCGCGCAGAGGACCTGAAGTTGCGAGAGAAGCTCGCCGCCTTCGAGGCGAAGTTCGGCAAACCGGTGACTCAGATACTCGACACGCAGAAGGCAGCGATCGAGGAGCTCTGGACCCACCCGCCGCCGATCAACCCGGCGCTGAGGCCGATCCTCGAGGCGAGCGGCGCGCCGATTCCCCCGCCCTGAGCCTTCAGCGAATCGGCCCGAGGATCTGCCAGCCGTCCTCGAACTTGCGGAAGAGCCAGCCGTCGAACTTCTGACCCGACACCCGCATCTTCGCGATGTCGTCGACGATCTTCAGCTCCCGCACCTCGGCCGGCTTCTTCGGGTCGGGCGAGACCAACAGCGCCAGCGCCTTGACGTCGTCGTCTCCCGCCGGTGAGTTGGCCTGGAAGCGCGGGGTCAGCACCTTCACCAGCTCGCGGAGCATCTCGTTGCGCGCCGCCGGGTGCTTGAGCGCGGAGATCAGATCCGCGAACACCGCGGTGTCCGGGGCATCGCCCATTCGGGAGACCTTCAGCTCCGCCGCGGCGCGGACCAGCGGCGACTCCGCCTTGCGGTAGAGGTCGAGCAGACCCTTGTCCTTCGCCGGGTCGAGGGTGTCGTTGCCCTGGCCAGCGACCTGGAAGACGGTGCCCTCGCTGCCGAGGAAGTTCTCGTGGAGCGGGTTCAAGATCCGCACCGCCTCCATCCAGTTGGCCAGCCGCAGCTTCTTCTCGTAGTCGGTGGGCTTGGTATCCGGCGGGAACGCGTTGCACTCCTGCTTGCGATAGTCCTTCTCGACCGGCGGCTCGACCGAGAGCACCTTCCACTCCTCGGTGTCCTTCGCGCGGGAGACGAACCCGACGTACACCGGCCGTTCGATCTTCGGGGTCGCCACCGAGGCGTTGCCCGGCGAGTAGAAGGTGACGCCGACGCGGGCGACGTTGTCCCCGACGAAGGCGGCGTGGGGGTTGAGGCCCCAGCCCTTCTTCGAGGTCCACTCGTGCCACTCCTCTTCGGTCTTCGCCGCCACCGCGGTGAGGGTGCAGTCCTGGCCGACGTAGCCGCGGTCGACCCGCTTGCCCGCGACCTTCACCGTGTACTTCTTCTCGAACTTCGGGGTGACCCTGCCGGGGAACACCAGCACCTTGTCCTTGCAGACGACGTCGCCGCGCGGGCCCCAGTTGTTCGGCTCCCAGGTGTAGATGTCGGTGTCCGCCACCATGTTCTCGAGGATCTTCCCCAGCACCTGCTCGAGCACCGGGTCGAACTCGGGCGCTTCCTTGATCTCCTTCCCCTTCTCGCGCAGGTGGGTGTCGAGCACGAGGGTGGCAGCGATCCGGAAGGGGATGTCCTTCGACTTGCCGAGGAACTCGACCAGGCCCGGGTCCGTCTGCGGCAGCCGCTTGAAGTCGATGATCTTCCCGCGCGCCCAGCCAGTGCCGGCAGCCAACAACACGAGGAGCAGCAGCGACCGGCGGACCATTTTCGCCTCCAGACTCTTGGAGCGCTGAAGATACCGGTTAGGCGAGCGTGCGCAACCGTGCCCTTCGCACCTGAGCGCGGAAACGTTGCCGCAGGCGCTGCGCCGTCCACCCCCCGGTGAGCCGCGGCGTGTGGGCCGGCCAGAGCCCGACGCAGGCGAAGAAGACGGTCATCGCCACCATCGGAGGCACCCAGAGCATCACCGCGTCACTTCCCGGGTGGTGGAGACGTTGCCGCGGATCTCGGTCACCAGCGTCTTCAGCCGTATGCCCCGCAGCGCCCGCATCCGCTCGCCCGACAGCAGGGTGTTGATCGTCGCCCGGCCGCCTTCGATGGTGTCGATGTCGTCGTCGTTGCGCAGCGCCAGCGTCAGCGCACCGAGCTCCTGGGCGAGGACGATGATCTCCGCCTCTTCGGGGATCACCAACAGGCTGATGTTGGCGTAGTCCCGCTGGCTCTCGGGGATGAGGTTGACGTTGGTGGTGCCGGTGATCTTCCCGGTGGCCAGCACGATCACGTTCTGCAGCAGCGTCACCGCGACGTTCTCGTTGGTCTGCGGATCCTTGAAGGTGCCGATCAGGTCGACGTGGTCGTTGGGGCGCACCCAGCCGCCCACCGCGCTCGTCTTGCCGACCTCGATCGAGATCGCCCGGGCCTTCTTCTGGACCTTGTTCGACAGCCGCTCGCTCGCCTTGGTGGTCTCGAACTGGCTCCACAGCAGCGGGTCGCCCGCCTGCACCGGCACCAGCACCTTCTGGTTGACGACGTAGCTGGCGGAGTCGGGCTTGACCACCGACGAGGTGACGAACTGTTCCGGCACCGAGCGCTGGGAGATCATGTCGAAGGACACCACCGTGCCCTCGCTGATGTCGACCGCGGCCACCACCACCGGCACCAGGTTCCACCCTCTGCGTACGTTGAGCTCCTGCTTCTTCACCGCGCTGTAGGCGATCACCCCCGCCACCAGGGCCAGCACCAACGCGACAATCAGAGGGGTCTTGCCTTTGAGCATGGTTTGGGTCTCCGCCTTTCTAAGAAGGTGGTTCCACGCGGCGAAAAAGCGTTAACTGCCCGAGGGGAAAACCGATGGCTGACGCCCACTTCGACCTGCTGGTGATTGGCAGTGGACCCGCTGGCGAGAAGGGGGCCGCGCAGGGCGCCTACTTCGGCAAGAAGGTCGCGCTGGTGGAGAAGGAGAGCGTCCCCGGCGGCGCCGCGGTCAACACCGGCACGCTGCCCTCGAAGACATTGCGCGAGACCGCGCTCTACTTGTCCGGGTTCCGGCAGCGCGGCCTCGACGGCGTCGACCTCACGCTCAAGCGGGAGCTGAAGGTCGCCGACCTGCTCCACCGCGAGCAGCAGGTGATTGCCTTCGAGCACGCGCGCATTGACGACAACCTCGCGCGCCACCGGGTGACGCGGCTGCAGGGCGAAGCGAAGTTCGTCGATTCGCACACGGTGCAGATCAAGGACGCGCGGGTGACCGCGGACGTGGTGTTGATCGCCACCGGCTCGGCACCGAACCGGCCGCCGCTGTTCAATTTCGAGGACGTGAAGGTCTACGACTCAGACGAGATCGTCCAGGTCCACATGATCCCCAAGACGATTGCGGTCGTCGGCGGCGGGGTGATTGGCTGCGAGTACGCCTGCCTCTTCGCCACCCTGGGGACGAAGGTGACGCTGGTGGAGTCGCGCAGCGTGCTGCTCCCGTTCCTCGACGCCGAGTTTCAGGCGCTGTTGGAAGAACGGATGACCGCGCTCGGCATCGAATTCTCCAAGCCGGACACGGTCGAAGGCATCAAGGGCGACAACGGCGGCGTGACGCTCTGTCTGAAGTCGGGCAAGTCGCTGCGCACCGACATCGTGCTCGTCTGCGCTGGCCGCAACGCCAACGTCGCCGGCCTGAACCTCGAGGCCGCGGGGGTGAAGACCGGCCTGCGGGGGAAGATCGAGGTCAACGATCGCTACCAGACGTCGGTGAAGCACATCTACGCGGCGGGCGACGTCGTCGGCTTCCCCGCGCTCGCCTCGACCGCGATGGAGCAGGCCCGCATCGCGATCGTCGACGCCTTCGACCTCAAGTACAAAACGTCGCTGGCGAAGATTCTGCCCTACGGCATCTACACCATCCCCGAGTGCTCGATGGCGGGGGAGACCGAGGAGTCGTTGAAGGCGGCCAAGGTTCCCTACGTCTCCGGCCGGGCGTCGTTGGGCGCCAACGCCCGCGGGCGGATCATCGGCGAGCAGCATGGGCGGCTGAAGCTGCTCTTCGGACGCGGCGACGGGAAGCTGCTCGGGGTGCACATGATCGGCGAGGGCGCCACCGAGCTGGTCCACATCGGGCTCACCGCGCTGATGGTGGGCGCGACCACCGACCTGTTCATCCAGACTTGTTACAACTACCCGACGCTGTCCGAGGTCTACAAGTACGCGACCTATGACGCGCTCGCGGCGCTGCGGGCCTGACGCAGAAATCAAGTGACCTCGACGGGCAGCAGCGCGACCCCCTTGTGGACGTGCCGCGCGCCGTCGAGCCAGTCGAGGCCGAGCGTCCCATGCGACGGGGTAACCGTTCGGTCAAACCCCCGTCAAGGTCGGCGTCAGGGCGCGGTGAAGGTCACCGCTACTGAGAAGGTCGCCGCGGCATAGCCGTTCACATAGACGTAGGCCTTCGAGCTGCTGGCGGGGATGGTGACGCTGCACTGCTCGTTCGGCCCGTCGAGGTAAGGCCGGCAGGTGAAGCGGGTCGCCGTGGGCGCCGAGCCGACGCGAACGTAGAGGTCGGGGTCGCCGCTGCCACTCATCACCGCGGTGAAGGTGGTGCCGCCCTTGACGGCGAACACCGGGAGCGTCGCCCATTGGCCCTTGGCGACACTGCCGGTGTAGGTCTGCGAGGTCGGCGTGCCGCTGCCCGCGCCGCCGCCCGCGCCAGCCGGATCGCCGTAGATCTGCTTGGCGCCCGAGATGTCGCGGGCGGTCAGCACCAGCGACCAGTCGCCGGTGCCGTTGCACTGCGGGTAGTGCATCACCGACGCCGAGTCGTAAGTGGTCAGCACGCGCCAGTTGTTGTCCTCGAAGCAGGTGCCGGCCTCGGGGCGGGTGTGCTCGTGGCGGAAGCCCAGGGTGTGGCCGAGCTCGTGGCGCAGCACCCCGGTGAGCGTCGGGTTGCCGGAGGAGGTGAAGGCCGAGTTGTCGATCTCCACACTGCGCGCCGACCGCGATTCGCCAGGAAAGAACGAGCGGGCGATGTACCGCCCGTTGACGTTGACCGGGCGCACGTCGAAGAGCACCGCATTGTTAGAGGTGGTGCAGCTGCCGTCCTGCGACGAATCGTAGACGTACTTCACGTTCGTCGCCGCCTGCCACGCCGCCGCTGCGTCGGCCATCGCCGTCACCACCGCGGCCTTGCGGGTGCTGAAGCTGTTGCTCACGCAGTAGGTGAGGTTCAGCTTCTGGGAGTCGCTCCACTTCGAGTCGATGCCCCCGTTGTTGTCGATGATCAGCTTGTTGGTGCCGAGCACTGCCAGCTCGTAGAAGTCGTGCAGGTTCTTCCAGCCCTCGATGGTGGAGTCGCCGTTGACGACGAAGATGTCCTCGTCCGGGACCTGGTGA
This sequence comes from Archangiaceae bacterium, assembly GCA_043776025.1. GTDB lineage: Bacteria > Myxococcota > Myxococcia > Myxococcales > Myxococcaceae > JAYVRT01. The sequence goes on from JAYVRT010000951.1 coordinate 10,260, forward strand.
ATCTTCGAGAGGAACTGCGTCCACGTCAGCCCCGCGGAGCTGCCAACGACCTCGTCTGCGCCGGTGGTGATGGTGGCGTCCTGCCCTCCACACCCTGCGATCACCAGCACTGCGGTTGCTGCACTCAGGACTCGAAGCATGAAGGTATCCCTCGGGCGGCATTCGCCCGTTGTTGAAGTCGGCCCTTTGGGTGTGGAAGAAACTCGAGAGGCCCCTGAGCAAGGGGCTGGCCAAGTTGCCAACTTTTGAGAATTGTTCAGGTAGAGGCGAAGGCCCACAGCCGACTACGCGCGACAGGCCTTAGCCACGAAATGTAAGGTTGTTTCCAATAACTATTTAAACAGAGCAATTTCTTGATGTTGATGTCGATATTGGACTGGTTCAAAAAACAACACTACCGGATGCAATGACCTGAATCGAGTCGCTCGGTACTTTTCTCACGCACCATCGATGCTGGCTGACCGAACTTCACGCAGATGCGGGGTAAGGGACCTCAGGTACAAGGCGCAAATGGCGACGACTCCAGGGGCAACGTTTCCGGTGATCATGGCCGGTGGCTCGGGCACACGATTCTGGCCACTGTCGCGGCGGGCGAAGCCGAAGCAGTTCCTCGCGCTGACGACGCAGAAGACGATGATCGAAGAGACGCTCGGCCGGCTGTCGGGGTTGGCGCCGTTGACCGACAGCTTCGTCGTCTGCGGGCAGCTCCATGCGGGTCCAGCGGCGCGGCTGCTCAAGGGGCTGCCGAAAGCGAACGTGCTCGTCGAGCCCCAGGCCCGCAACACCGCGCCGGCGATCGCGCTCGCGTGCGCCCACGTGGCGAAGCGGAACCCGGCAGGGGTGATGATCGTGCTGCCTTCGGATCAGCACGTCGCCGATCCCCGCGCCTTTCGGATCGCGCTCCGCTCGGCGATCGACGTCGCCCAGCGCGGAGAGATCGTGACGCTCGGAATCAAGCCCACCCGGCCCGAGACCGGCTACGGCTACATCCGCGTCGGCGCGCCTTTTCACCCGCCGGCGTGCAAGGTCGCGGCGTTCGTCGAGAAGCCCGATGTCGAGAAGGCGAAGGGCTACCTCGCCTCGGGCGATTACCTGTGGAACGCGGGGATCTTCGTCTTCCGCGCCGACGTGATGCTCGCCGCGTTCGCGAAGTTGATGCCCGAACTCTCCGCTGCCCTGGCGACGCTCTCCGCAACCATCGGGACGAAGAAGTACGCCGCGGCGCTGAAGGCGCAGTTCGCGAAGATGCCGGCGATCAGCATCGACTACGGTGTCGCCGAGAAGGCGCAGAACATCGCGGTCGTACCCGCCGACTGCGGCTGGAGCGACGTCGGCAGCTTCAGCGCCCTGCCCGACGTCCGCCCGCTCGACCTGAAGGGCAACGTGGTCGAAGGGAATGCCTTCGTCATCGACTCAACGGGCTGCGTCGTGCTCGCGGGGAAGAAGCGACCCGTCGGCGTCGTCGGGATGACGGACGTCGTGGTGGTCGACGCGGGCGATGCGATCCTCGTGCTCCCCAAGGCCAGGGCGCAGGACGTCCGCAAGGTCGTCGAGGCGCTGAAGGCGGCGAAGCTCGAGCGATTTCTCTAAGAGCGCACCCGAAAATCCAACCGGAATCCATTTGCGGCCCCTTGGAATCGACCTATGTCAGACGCTCATTTCTCGCAGTAGGAGGTCTTGCCGAATGAACGCATCAAAACTCCCCCGTCTGATGGGTCTGGTTTTCCTCACTTCGGCGATCGCAATGATCGGCTGCAGCTCTGGAGATGGAGGCACGGGCGGCGGTAGCGGAGGGAGC
>JAYVRT010000952.1:0-3461 GCA_043776025.1 Archangiaceae bacterium
GCGGCGACGACCTTCGCCGCGACGTGCCGCGGGCAGGCGAGCACCACCTGGCGGGCCCGCAGGCGCACTGGCTTGTTCGCCGCGACGTCGAACCCGTGGGCCTCCCAGCCGGCGTCCGACCGCTCGAGGGTGTGGACCAGCAGCCGGCGTCGCAGCCGCTCGGGGCCGGCGGCGCGCGCGAGCTCGGCGATCAGCCGCCCGTTTCCCTCGGGCCAGCTCAAGTACCCGTCGTTCTTCTCCTCTCCCGTCTGGCGGGAACAGAAGTACCAGAGCCCGGCCCAGGCCGAGGTGTCGGCGGCCGAAGCGCCGTAGTCGTCGCGGCAGGCGTAGTCGACCATCCACTGGAGCCGGGGTGAGTCGAATCGTTGGAGCTCCAACCATTGCGCCATCGACAGCTTGTCGAGCGCGGTCCACTCGGCGTCGTCGCTGCCCGTCGCCACCGGCACCGCGAACGCCTTGCGCCCCTTGCCGTCGCGCGCCGCGGCGAAGCGCTTCATCTGGGCCTCGAAGTGCTTGAGCTGCGCCAGGTCCTCGGCCGAGGCGCCGGCGCGCAGGTAGAGACCCTCGTACCAGCTGCCCCGGTAGAAGAGCCGTTCCTCCGGCTCGTGGATCAACGCCTCTTCGGCGAACTCGGGCCCGCCCTTCTCGTCGACGCCGGTGAGCACGCCCATCTGCTTGAGCAGCCGCGGAATCGGCCCCTGGTCGGTGAGCGGCGCCGGCAGGTAGTGGGCCCCCCAGGGGAAAGCGGAGACCGCGTTCTTCCCCGAGCGGGCGGTGCCTCCCTCGACGGTGTCCAGCTCGCAGACGAGGAAGTCCGTGAGCCCGGCACCCGCAAGGCGCCACGCGGCCGACAGCCCCGACGCCCCGGCTCCGACCACCAGCACGTCCACCGTCCGCTCCACCTCAGCGGCCAGCGGCAGCGGCCCTTTGCGCAGCAGGTGGCCGGCTTCAATCGTCGCCTGGTCGACGAAGTCTCCCGGCACCGGCACGGGCGCCTTCTTCTGGCAGCCCAGGTCCGCGACCGCGAGGCCGAGAAAGCTGGCGATCAGCTCTCGACGCTTCAGTTCCAGTGCCGCCACTCCGCTTCGTAGTAGTGGACCAGCACCTGGTTGTTGAGCCGGTTCACCTCCGCCGGCACCTCGTCCATGTCGCGGGGGAAGAGGAAGAGGCTGCCCATCGTCTCCGGAGAGAGGAACTTCAGCTCCTCCGGCAGCGCGTGCTGCTCCACCAGCGGCTCGGGGGCGGCGAGCACGTAGCCCCACTCGCCGAAGCTGGGGACCCAGACATGGTACGGGCGGGTGCGAAAACCGGCGGCGCGAAGCGTGGCGTCGATGCACCAGTAACTCTGCCGGGCGAACAGCGGCGAGGTGCTCTGCACCACCGCGACACCGCCGGGCGCCAGGTGCCCTTTGAGCAGGCTGTAGAAGCGGGTCGTGTAGAGCTTGCCGAGCGAGAAGTTGTTTGGGTCGGGGAAGTCGACGATCACCACGTCGAAGGTGTCCTTGGTCTGCCCAAGCCAGGCCATCGCGTCTTCGTTGAGCACGTGCAGCTTCGGGCTCTGCAGCGAGTGGCGGTTGAGCGCGGCCAGCTCGTGGTAGCCGACGGCGAGCTTCGTCATCGCCGGGTCGAGGTCCACCAGCGTCACCGCCTCGACCTCGGGGTACTTGAGCACCTCGCGCGCGGCGAGCCCGTCTCCGCCACCCAGGATCAACACCCGCGACCGCCCCCGGGCGTGGACGAAGGCGGGGTGCACCAGCGCCTCGTGGTAGCGGTACTCGTCCACCGACGCGAACTGAAGGTTGCCGTTCAAGAACAGCGAGAAGCCGCGCGCGCCCCGGGTGACGACGATGCGCTGGTAGGGCGTCGACTGCGCGTGGACCACCTCGTCGTTGAACAGCTGTTCCTCGAAGAAGGTGGTCATCACCTCGCCGTAGCCGAAGCCCACGGTGAGCAGCGCGCAGACCAGCACCGCCTTGACCCGCAGGCGCACCGGGCTGGCGAGCGCGGGGGCGAGGATCCAGGTGCTCCACAGGCCAATCAACGCGTTGAGCAGCCCGAACATCAGCGAGGTCCGCACCAGCCCGAGCCGGGGCACGAGGACGATCGGAAACAGCAGCGAAGCGGCGAGCGCACCGAGGTAGTCGAAGGTCAACACCTTGGAGACGAGGTCCTTGAACTGCAGCTGCCCCTTCATGATCCGCAGCAGCAGCGGGATCTCCAGGCCGACGAGGGTGCCGATCACCAGCACGCTGCCGTAGAGCGCGACCCGGAAGGCGGCACCGGCGGCGAAGGTGGCGAAGAGAAACGGCGCGCAGATGCCCCCGCAGAAGGCGACCGCGAGCTCGACCTCGATGAAGCGCTGGGCCAGGCCCTTCTCGATGAAGCGCGAGAGCCAGGCCCCGATGCCCAGCGCGAACATGTAGACGCCGATCACCGTCGAGAACTGGGTGATGCTGTCGCCGAGCAGGTAGCTGGCCAGCGTCCCGACAATCAGCTCGTAGACCAGCCCGCACGTCGCGATGACGAGGACGGTGATGAACAGCAGCGACGGGCGGGTCATGTCATCTCACACAGCGCCGGCTCACCCGTGAATCGCCATGCCCACGATGAACGCGAGGCCGAGGATGAAGCTGCCGATGACGATGCCGACCGAGGTGTTCTGGTCGACCTCGAGCTCCTTGTTCACGTCGAACGGGAGGATCAGCTTCACCACGAAGAAGCCGGCGACGAAGACCGCCATCCCCAGCATCGAAAAGACCAGCGACGACACCAACGCCTTGCCAATGAAATCGAGGTTCATCACTTCCCTCCCATGAAACCGTCGTGCCACATCAGGATCCCGCCGGGCGCGGTGCGCACGCTGGCAGGCACGTCACCGCGCTCTTCGTCGGGGAAACGATCCCACCCGAAGACGTGGGTCGCTGCGTAGAGCAGCAACAACACCCCACCGAAGTACTTCATTCGTCGTCCTCCCCGTCGTCGTCGTCGTCGCCGTTCTGGGCGCGCGCCTTCTTGTCGAGCCAGACCGCGCCGCTGCGGGGCCCCCCGGCGAGCTGCATCGGCTGCATCACGCTGTCGTTCCACCGGGTGCTCTCGAAGCTGCTGCTGCGCACCGAGGCGTAGATCGGCAGGCAGAGAATCATCAGGATGAAGACCAGCGGGCAGCACAGCCCCGGGGGATCCGCCTTGACCTCGATGGTGACCGGGTCGCGCGGCGCCTGGGTGCCGGCATCGAAGCCGGGCGTCACCCGCATCAGGTAGCTGCCGGGGTCGACGTCGGCGGTGCTCTTCGTCACCGACAGGTCGCGCTCGGACCAGGCCTCGCCGTCTTCGGTGCCGTGGTAGTCGGACAGCTCGAAGTTGAGCGAGATGACCTCGAAGGTCTCAGTGTTGATCAGGTCGGTCTGAACTCCGAGCCACTGGTTCGAGAGCCCGCCGGTGGAGACCTGGACCTCGAGCGG
>JAYVRT010000953.1:0-3460 GCA_043776025.1 Archangiaceae bacterium
TGCTCGAGAACGAGCTGATCAAGAAGCACCGCCCACGCTTCAACGTCCAGCTGCGCGACGATAAGAACTTCCTCTGCCTGAGGCTGGACCTCGATCATCCGTACCCGCGGCTGGAGACGGTGCGCGCGCTGAAGTGGGATTCGGCCCGGGCCCGCAGCTCGACCGTCGGCGATCGGGGAACTGCGAAGAAGCGGGAGACCACCACCCGCAAGGACGTGCGGTACTTCGGGCCGTATGCCTCGGCGAGCTCGATCCGCGAGACGCTCAGGGTGGTGAACAAGTTCTTCCAGCTGCGTACCTGCACCGACTACGTGCTCGAGAACCGGCGGCGACCGTGCCTGCTCTTTCAGATCGGCCGGTGCCCGGCGCCCTGCGTCCACCCCATTCCGTCGGCGGAGTACCGGCAGAACGTCGACGCGGTGGTGATGTTCCTCGAGGGCCGCAGCGGCCCGCTGATCGAGGCGCTGCGGGGGCGGATGAAGGACGCCTCGGGGAAGCTCGCCTACGAGGAGGCCGCCCGGTTGCGCGACCAGATCATCGCGCTGCAGCGCAGCCTCGAGCGGCAGAAGGTGGCCACCACCGAGTCGCTGGACCAGGACGTCTTCGGCTTCTTCCGCGAGGCCGACCGGCTGGTGATCTATTCGCTGTGGGTGCGGGGCGGCCGGCTCAACGGCGGCCAGGCGTTTCATTTCAGCGGGCAGCAGTTCCCCGACGAGGAGCTGCTCACCTCGTTCGTGAACCTCTATTACGACGACGAGAACTTCGTCCCGAAGGAGGTGTTGTTGCCGTTCGCGCCGTTCGAGCCCGCCGCGCTCGAGGGGATCGGGGAGCTGCTGGGCGAACGCAAAGGCGAGAAGGTACGGGTCCTGGCGCCGCAGCGGGGCGAGAAGGCCGAGCTGGTGAAGATGGCCACCGAGAACGCCGAGCGTGCCGCGAGCGAGCGCAAGCGCACCCGCGAGGAAATGGACGCAGTGCTCGAGAGGCTAAAGGACCGCCTGTCGCTGGCGAAGCTGCCGAAGCGGATTGAGTGCTTCGACATCTCCCACTTCCAGGGAACGGCGCTGGTCGCTTCCCAGGTGGCCGCGCTCGACGGCGAGCCGGATCGCGCCCGCTACCGCCGGTTCCACGTCAAGACGGTGGTCGGCAACGACGACTTCGCGAGCATGCACGAGGTGCTCAGCCGAAGGTTCAAGCGCGGAAAGGCGGAGCAGGATCTGCCGGACCTGGTGGTGATCGACGGCGGCAAGGGGCAGTTAATGGCCGCTCATGCCGCGATGCGGGACGTCGGCGTCGAGGGCGTGGACCTGGTGTCGCTCGCCAAGAGCCGCGATCTCGAGGTCGCCGATCGCGACACCCAGAGCCAGCGCAGCCCCGAGCGCGTCTTCCTCGTCGGCCGCAAGGATCCAATCGTCCTCCCCCAGAACTCACCCGAGCTGTTCGTGCTCACCCGGGTCCGCGACGAGGCCCACCGGTTCGCGATCACCTTCCAGCGGAAGACCGCGCGGCGGCGGGGCCTCGAGTCCGAGCTCGAGCAGATTCCCGGCGTCGGCTCCGGCCGGCGCAAGGCCCTGCTCAAACACTTCGGCAGCGTCAAGGGCGTGCGGGGAGCGAGCATCGAACAGCTCGCCGAGGTCGAAGGCCTCGGGTCCGCGGTGGCCGAGCGGATCCACGCCTTCCTTCACGGTGCCTCGGAAGAAGACGACGAGGTGCGTGACGCCTCGCTCGAGGATGCGGGCGCCGTCAGAACCGGGCCAGCAGGGTCATCGGAACCGGAGTCGGGCCAAGCACCGCCGGCGGCGGGGTAGGGGGCGGGGGCGGCGGGGGGAAGTCCTGCGGCGGCGGCGCGGGCAGCGGGGCACGCTCGTAGACCTCATCGAGCCGGTGATCGATCTCCTTCAGCTGCGCCTGGATCGGCTCCCGATCGGAGAGCCGGGAGAGAATCCACAAGATCCCCGCGACCGCGGCCACGCCTCCTACCGCCAGCCCGAGCACCCCCAGGGTGACGAATGAGCCCACCGACGAGAGGCCGGTGCGGATGCTGAGGCCGAGCCAGAGGTACAGGCCGCCGAGCAGCAGCCCGCCGCCGCCGACGCAGGTGACCGCGATCGGACCCCCCAGACCGGGCAGTTCCTCCTGGAGTCGGCGGCGCTCGTTGATCAGCTGGTCGCGGGAGAACAGGACGAGCCGATCGGACCCTTGCCCCAGCGCGCGGAGCGGGACGTCGGGGCTTTCGAGCAGGCGCGCCTGCCGCACCTGGGCCGCGGGCGGCGACGTGCCGTCGGCGTGCGCCACGGCGCCGCAGACGATCAGCCCCATCCATGACCAGCACAGCGCGCGCATCCTCATGCCACCGTATGGCGCACTAGATCACGGTCAGCAACTCGCGCGCCCCCTCGGCGACGAACTGCACTGCGATCGCCGCGAGGATCAGCCCGAACACGCGCTGCATGATCGCGATCCCGCTCTGGCCGAGCAGTCGCTTGACGTGATGCGCCCCGCGCAGCAACAGCCAGGTCCCGACGAAGGTCACCACCACCGAGATCACCACCGCCACCCCGGTCCAGATCCCGGCGCCGCCCTTGGCCATCAAGACCATCACCGTCGCGATGCTTCCGGGGCCAGAGAGCAGCGGGATCGCCAGCGGCACGATCGCGATGTCGTCCTTCTCCGCGCCTTCCTTCGTCTCCGCCTCCGAGGTGCGGGTCGCCGAGGGGCGGGCGCGCACCATGTCCAGCGCGGTCAACATCAGCAGCAACCCACCCGCGACGCGGAAGGCGGGCAGAGTGACGCCGAAGAGCTTGAAGACGAAGCCGCCGAAGCAGGCGAAGAAGATCAGCAGCAGCGCTCCGGTGATCGACGCCTTGAGCGCCATCGCCCGGGTCTTCTCGCGGCTGTCGTGCGCTGTCATCGCGATGAAGAGCGGGACGACGCCGATCGGGTCGACGACGAAGAAGATCGCCGGCAGCGCGAGCGCGAGCTGGTTCAGCAGGTTCATACCGAAAGCTTCAGCACCCAGACCATCGTCAGCGCCTCGACGAAGATCTTCCTGCTCATCTTCGACTGGCCGACGCGGCGATCCTCGAAGACGATCGGGATCTCCTTGATCTTGAAGCCTGCCTTCAGCGCCCGGTAGGTGAGCTCGATCTGAAACGCGTAGCCGGTGCTCTTCACCGAGCCCAGGTCGAGCGCTTCGAGGACGGTGCGCCGGAAGCACTTGAAGCCGCCGGTGAGGTCCTTGATCCGCACCCCGAGGATCGAGCGGGCGTACAGCGATCCGCCGCGGGAAATCGCCCGGCGCGCCGGGCCCCAGTTCACCGTACCCCCGCCCTCGACGTAGCGCGAGCCGAGCACGAGGTCGGCGTCACGCAGCGCGTCGAGCAGCAGCGGGAGCTGCTCGGGCTGGTGGGAACCGTCGGCGTCCATCTCCACGACGACGTCGTAGCCACGGTCCAGCGACCAC
>JAYVRT010000954.1:0-11999 GCA_043776025.1 Archangiaceae bacterium
CTTCGACTGGGGTTCGACGGTCGCCGGCTACGTCGGGCTGCTGCTGCTCGCCTCGAGCTTCCTCTCGCTCGGGCTGTGGGCGAGCGCGATGAGCAAGAACCAGATCATCGGGTTCATCGTCGGGCTGCTGCTGTGCTTGAGCTTCTCCTTCATCGACAAGTTCGCGATCCTGTTGCCCGAGTCGCTGGGCCAGATCCTCGAGTACCTCTCGGTCGACTACCACTTCGAGAACATCGCCCGCGGGGTGCTCGACACCCGCGTTCTCCTCTTCTACAGCACGCTCACCGCCGCCGGGCTGGTGCTCACCACCCGCTCGCTCGCCGCCGTCCGGCAATAAGGGACCGCCCATGAACCAGAAAACAATGGTCGCGCTCGCCGTCGTGGGGAGCCTGGTGCTGGTGAACATCATCGCGGTCCGTGCCTTCGGCCGCTTCGACCTCACCTCGGAGAAGATCTACACGCTCTCGGCCGCCTCGAAGCAGACGATGGGCGCGCTCGAAGAGCCGGTGACCGTCAGCGCCTACTTCACCGACAACCTGCCCCCGCCCTACGCCAGCAACGCGCGCTACGTCCGCGACCTGCTCGAGGAGTACCGCGCCGCCTCGAAGGGGAAGCTGTCGTTCGAGTTCATCGACCCGATGAGCCAGGAGACGGACAAGGACAAGGCGACGAAGAAGGAGGTCCGCCGCGACATCTTCGGCCGCGAGTTCCGCGAGCCGACCAGCGTCGAGAAGGAGCTCGCGCAGTCCGGGGTGCAGTCGGTGGAGATCCACACCGTGCAGGAGGACCAGCGGGCCACCAAGCGCGCGTACATGGGGCTGGTGATCAAGCACCTGGAAAAGAAGGAGGTCATCCCCGTGGTCCAGAACACCGGCTCGCTCGAGTACGACCTCACTTCGATGATCCGGAAGATGACGCGGCTGAAGACGCCGGTGATCGGCATCGTCCAGGGCCACGACGCGCCGAAGGCAGAGGAGAAGCTGCGCAACCTGATGGCGGTGCTGTCCCAGACCTACAGCCCCCGGCCGGTCGACCTCGGCGCAAAAGACAAGGTCGAGGACGACATCGACGCGCTCTGGGTCATCGGCCCGAAGACCGCGTTCAAGCCGAACGAGATCAAGGCGATCGACCAGTTCCTGATGCAGGGCAAGGCGGTCGCCTTCTTCCTCGACGTGCTGCAGGTGGACGCGCGCACCTTCCAGACCACCCCGGCGGAGCACGGCCTGGCGCCGCTGCTGAGCAGCTACGGCGTCACCCTGGGAGATCGCCTCGTCGCCGATGCCAAGGCGGCGCAGCTGTCGGTGCAGGAACAGCGCGGCGGCTTCATGGTGACCAGCCCGGTGCTCTACCCCTTCATCCCCGTCGTCCAGCGGCTCGAGCCTGGAAGCCCGGTGTCGAAGGGCATCAGCGAGCTGACCTTCCCCTTCGTCACCAGCCTCACCGCGACCGCGGCCGAGGGCCAGACCGTGACGGTGCTCGCGCGCTCGAGCGCCAAGAGCTGGCTGGAGAACAAGCCGTTCAACACCGACCCGCGCCGCGACTGGCGCAGCGAGACCATCACCCCCTCGGGCCCATACGACCTGATGGTGCAGGTCAGCGGCAGCTTCAAGAGCCACTTCGCTGGCGAGGCGCTGCAGAGCGCTCCGGGGACGCCGCCGCTGCTGGCGCAGAGCAAGGGCGACGCGCGGCTGATCGTCGTCGGCGGGTCGAGCTTGCTGTGGGACGAGTTCTTCGCCCGGCCCAACCAGGCGCTGGCGATGAACCTCGCCGACTGGATGCTGCTCGACCCCGCGCTGCTGGCGATGCGCAACCGCGGCATGGCCGGCACCCCGCTCGAGGCCGACCTGTCGGACGGAAAGCGCAACGCGGTGAAGTTCGGCAACGCGCTGGGGATGCCGATGCTGCTCGTCGGGTTCGGGCTGGTGCGGTGGCGGATGCGCGAGTCGCGCCGGCGCCGGGCCACGGTCTAAAGGAGGGAGCGCGAATGAAACAGGCGCTGATCGCAGTCGGAGTGTTCGCGGTGCTGCTCGGGGTGGTGCTCGCCACCCGTGACCACGGCAACGTCAACGTCGGAGTCGCACGCCTCGAGCTGCCGGTGGTGGAAATGGCGGCGGTGACGTCGATCGAGCTGGGCGGCGCGCAGACGGTGACGCTGAAGAAGGAAGGCGCCGGCTGGACCGTCGCCGATGCGTCGAAGGTGTTTCACGCCGCCGACGAGGGGCAGGTCAATGCGGTGCTCGAGGGGCTCAAGGACCTGAAGACCGAGCTGTTCGTCACCGAGAAGTCCGATCGCTTTGCAGAGCTGGAGATCGACGAGGGCAAGGGGCTGTCGTTCAAGGTCTTCACCACCGGCACCGCGCCGGCGCTCGACGTCGTCTTCGGCAAGCAGGGAAAGAGCGGCGGCGCCTACCTGCGCTCGGCGAAGAGCCAACAGGTGTTCCTCACCAACAGCCGCCTGGCGATCGACGCCCGGCACCAGGCGCTGCGGTGGAGGAAGCGGCAGATCTTCCCCGCGCACCTGCCGGAGCTGACGAGGGTGACGGCGCAGCTCGACGACGGCGCGGCGCTGGCGATCGAAGCGCAGCCCGATGGGAGCTGGGTGCTCGGCGCACAGACCCCTGCCCCGGCCGGCTTCCGCTATGACCCGGCGGCGGCGCAGCGGTTCGCGAGCACCCTGACTGGCGCCTGGGCCGTCGACTTCCTCGACGGCGCGTCCGACGCGCTCTTCCCTCAGCCGCACACGGTGATCACCGCCACCCTCAAAGACGGAAAGACAGCGACGCTGCACCTGGGGGCCGCGGTGCCGGCCGCTACCGACAGGGGCCAGCCTTCGGCGGCAGGGGTCGCGGCGAAGGTCGACGGCAACCCCGAGGTCTATGTCCTCTCCAACGACCAGGCGGCGCAGCTGCGCAAGCACGTCACCGACCTGCGCGACACCAGCCTGCTCGCCTTCGACGTCGGCAAGGCGCAGAAGCTGGCGATCAACGCCGCGGGGAAGAAGACCGTCGTCGGCAAGGAGGGCGGCGCCTGGAAGCTGCTCCAGCCGAAGGCGATGCCGGCGGGCTCTGAGTTCGAGTCGGCCCAGGTGGACCGGGTCCTCGCACGGCTGGTCTCGATGCGCGCCGAGGCGCTGGTCGACGTCGCCGCCGCCACCGCCGGGTTGAACAAGCCGACCGCGACCGTCGAGGTGTTCCTCGAGGGCGGCGGCTCGAAGCTGCTCAAGTTCGGCGCCGACGCCGGCGGGCAGTCGGTTTACGTCCAGGGCACCGTCGACCCGCTCGTCTACAAGATCGACAAGGGGAACCGGGCGCAGTTCGAGACCGCGCTCGAGCTGTTCAAGAAGCCGCCGCCCCGGCCGCAGAACATGGGGAACATGCGCGGCCTGGAGAACCTGCCTCCCGAGATTCGTCAGCAGCTCGAAGCCCAGCTCCGCGCGCAGCAGCACTAAGGGCGGCAGCCTGGCTGACGGCGATCAACCATCGGACGGCGGCACGCGTCAGGGGTGATAAGAGCCGCCCTCCTCAATGGCAGACGACAACCGAGCCAGGGTCTTGAGCGCCGCCGTGGTCGTGGCCGCGCTCGGCTACTTCGTCGACATCTACGACCTGATTCTCTTCAGCGTCGTCCGGGTGGCGAGCCTCAAGTCGCTGGGCCTCGACGGCCAGGAACTGACCGACAAGGGGCTGGTGGTCATCAACAGCCAGATGCTGGGCATGCTGGTCGGCGGGGTGCTCTGGGGCGTGCTCGGCGACAAGCTCGGCCGGCTGCGGATCCTCTTCGCGTCGATCGCGCTCTACTCGGTCGCCACCGGCGTCAACGGGCTGGTGACGAGCGTCGAGCAGTACATCGCCCTGCGCTTCATCGCCGGGGTCGGCCTCGCCGGAGAGCTCGGCGCAGGCATCACCCTCGTGGCGGAGATCCTCCCGGCGAAGGTGCGCGGCCTGGGGACGATGGTGGTGGCCTCGGTCGGCCTGTGCGGGGCGGTGCTCGCCAACCTCGTCGCCCGCCAGTTCGAGTGGCGCACCGCCTACTTCATCGGCGCCGCGCTCGGCCTGGGGCTGCTGGTGTTGCGGATCCGCGTCGCCGAGTCGGTGCTCTTCCGCCAGACGGAGAAGACGCAGATCACCCGGGGAAACTTTTTCGCCCTCTTCAACAACTGGGGCCGGCTGCGGCGCTACCTCAAGACGATCCTCATCGGGACGCCGACCTGGTTCATCATCGGGATCCTCGTCACCTTCTCTCCTGAGTTCGCCAAGGAAATGGGAGTCACCGGGCCGGTGGTCGCCGGCAACGCGGTGATGGCCGCCTACCTCGGGCTGGTGGTGGGCGACGTCTGCAGCGGCGGGCTCTCGCAGTGGATGAAGAGCCGCAAGTGGGTGGTCGTCATCTTCCAGTCGGTGCTCCTCGTCTTCACCGCCGGGTTCTTCCTCGTCCCACGCGGACAGAGCCCCGCGGTGCTCTACGCCTGCTGCGCCGCCCTCGGCCTCGCCGGTGGTTACTGGGCGCTCTTCGTCACCATTGGCGCCGAACAGTTCGGCACCAACCTCCGCGCCACCGCGGCGATCACCATCCCCAACTTCGTGCGCGGGATGCTGGTTCCAATCACCTTTGGCTTCCAGGCCGCCCGCGCCCAGTGGGGCCTGCTCACCGGCGCCGCCGTCGTCGGCGCGGTGTGCATCGGAATCTCCCTGCTGAGCGCGGTGCTCCTCGAGGAGACGTTCGGGATCGAGCTCGACTACGTCGAGAAGGACTGAGCGGGGCGCCGGTCTGGGCGGAGTGATCTTGGCTCGGGTACGCGGGCCCGAGCTCGAGCCCGCAGCCTACAAGAAGATCGAAGGGGTGATCGCCGAGCGGGTCGAGGCCGGCGTCGCGCGCGTCCTCGCCACCTTTCGCCCGATGCTCACCTACAAGGTTCGCAGCCGCTGAGCGCTCACGGGGGCGCCAGCAGCTCGACGTCGAACTGCCTGGCTGCTCCGGAGATCTCCAGCCTCCCTCCGGGAAAGTCGAGCGGCCCCTGGGCAGTCAACCGCGCCACGGCGTGGGGCCCGGAGCGATCGACACAGCCGCGCTGACCCGCCGAACCGCAGTCCCCCAGCGCCATCCCCGCCTCGCTGAAGCTGGACCCGGCGGCCGCGGTGACGCGATAGGCGGCGCCGTCGCGCTCGACGAAGGTCCCTGCTCCTCCCGCTGCCACCAGCAGACGCCGCTGGTTCGAGACCGAGTCCCACGTCTTCGCGGTGCTCGACGGGAGCACGGTGAGCACTCCCTCCGCGGCCCGCGGGATGACTGCGCCGGCGCGGAGAAAGACGGGAAGCTCGGTCAACGGCGCATCCACCGTCTGGGTCCCCGGCCCCTTCAGCCTCCGCGTGCCGTCGAGGCTCACCCAGTCGCCAGGAGGGAAGTAGACGGCGCGGGTCGTCGCGGCCTCGACCGTGACGGGCGCCACCAACAGCGCGTCTCCGAGCATCCACTCGTCGCCGACGCTCCACCCCGCCGCGTCGTCCGGGAACTGCAGCGCCAGCGCGCGGATCGCCGGAATCCCGTCTCGCTCGGCGACCGCCGACAGCCCGTCGAAGAACGGCAGCAGCCCGATGTGAAACTGCGTCCACCGCTTCCAGTGCGCCAGCGTCTGGGCGTCGGAGTCGAACTTCCAGGTGTGGCGAGCGTCGTAGCCGTGGTGGGTGCGCATCACCGGCATCAGCGCGCCCATCGCCGCCCAGCGGAAGAAGACCTCTTTGGTGGTCGGCGGGTTGGTGAGGCTCTGGTACCCGCCGACGTCGCTGCCGAAGGTCGACACCCCGGCGAGGCCGAGCCCGAGCGCCATCGGCACCACCGTGGGCATGCCGTCGTCGGGCCCGAAGTCGGTGCGCTGGTCTCCGGCCCAGAGCACGGGGGTGTGCTCGTTCGAACGGAGCCAACCCGACCGGGCGAAGAAGATCCGTTGCTTCCCGTCGGCGGCGCGCTCGGCGAGCACCTCGTCGTTGAGCGTGACCCAGTCCCGCGGGGCGCGGTTATGCGCCTCGAGCGGGTCTTCCCCGCTGGCGAGGACCGCGTCGTGCGGCAGCCACTCGCCGAAGTCGGCCATCCACCCGCTGAAGCCGACGTCGAGCGCCTTGCGCAGGTGCGACTTCATCCACTCGCGCGTCTCGGGGCGGGAGAGATCCGCCAGCCCCGTGGGCAGCTGCGTCGGCCCGTCGAAGAGGTACGGTGCGCCTGTCGAGTCCTTGACGAAGTGGCCGCCGTCGAGCGCCTCGTCGTAGATCGGCTGGCCCTGGACGAGGAAGGTGTTGAAGTACGCGAGCCAGCCGAACCCATCGCGCCCGAGCTCGGAGGCGAGCTGGCCCGCGTCCGGGTAGAGCGCGGGGTCGAGGTCCCAGTTCTCCCGCAGACGGTAGGCCGACCCCTGGTCGATGCCGCCGCGGAAGTCTTCGGTCCACAGCATCGACGAGGGAATCTGGTTGTCGCGCAGCTCGCGTGCGACGCGCCGCACGTTGTCGGTGCCGAAGATGGCGTCGTTCCAGGGCGCGAACGCCACCAGCGGTGGGCGCTGCGGCAGGCCGAGCACGCGGCGGGTGGCCTGGGTCAGGGCGCCCACCGTCCCCTCGCCGACGAAGAGCCGGAGGGTGAAGTGGTTGTCCCAGACCTCGACCCGCCACGCGTCGGTTCTCTTGCTGCACAGCTCGAAGATGCTCCGGCGATCCGTCTCCACCACGCCGAGGTAGCCGCGGCTCGAGACCCAGGTCGCGAGCGCGTAGCTGCTTGCGTGACGGGTGCCCTCGAGGAACCAGAGCGACGGGGTGTCGTCGCTGTCGAGGACCTTCCCGATGCCGGGCTCGCTGGTCCAGATCGGCACCGTGTGGCCGCGGTGATCGAGCGCGTCCTGCTGGGCGCCGAAGCCGAGGAAGTGTTCGTCGCCGCAGGCGAAGGCGAGTGAAAGGCGGTTGGTCGCGGGGTTGGCGGCCTTCACCACCAGCGAGAGCTCTCCTGCTCCGGCGCTGGTGGCGTCGATTGAGACGAGCGGTTTTCCCGCGGCGTCGAGGAACACTCCGGAGGCGATTGAACCGCTGACTTCGCGCCACTCGAACTTCGCGGCCGCGTTCCAGGCGTTGGGCTCGTCGGTGATTTTCCAGCTGCCGAACATCATCTCGTAGCGCGCGCGAGCGACCCGGGTGGCGGCGGGCGCATAGGCGCCGCTGCCTCCGGCGAAGGCGTCGAGCAAGACCCCGCGGGCCGTCTTGACCGAGATCGCCGAGCCGGTGACTGGAAGGGTGTAGCCACCGAGCGCCGGCAGCGCGGGGACGCGGCTGGAGCAGGCGGCGAGCAGGAGTCCGATGAGGAGGCGGGGTCGCACGGGGCCCAGCGTACGGCCAGCGGGGAACCCCGGCACGGCGATTGCGGTGCAGACCCCGCCGGGCGCCCCATCGAGCGCCCTTCAAACGCGATCCGTGCGGTTCGCTGGGCGGCGCTGTGCCCGGGGTGTGCCGACCTCGGCACAGCGGGGGGAGCCCTCCCCCCTGACGCGGGTGGGCGCGGTGATTGCAATTCATCCTTGGCATGAACACCACCTGCCGCTTCTTCCTCGTCCTCACGATCCTCGCCGCCTCGGAGTCCTTCGCCAGCTCCAGCTCAGTGGCTCTGATGGACCCGAGCCAGATGCACTTCGCGCCGTTCGATGCTCCCCGCGAGTCCACGCCGAGCGCCCGGCTGGACCTCGAAGCCCCGATTCCCCGAAGCTCGTCCGCGCGACTGCTGACCAGCGGGCTGGTGCTTGCCACCCTCGGCGGCGTGGGCGTCCTCGGCGGGGTGATGATCGCCGGAACCCCTCATCACTCCAGCGGCTGGCTCGACTGGAACCTGAACCCCCTGTGGGGCGGGATGCTGGGAGTCCTCGCCGGCTCGGTGGTGATTCTCGGGCTGGTGCTCACCGTCATCGCGATCGTCCAGCTGGCGACTGCCCACGACGAGCCCCAGGCTTGGACGCTGAAGCGCGAGGAGCAGCGCTTCGAGGTGCCAGTACCCAAGGCGCCCCCCGCGCCGACCGCGCTGGTGCAGGTCGCCAAGTTCTAGCTCCAGCCCTGCCCTTCGGCGGAGGCTCCGAGTGCTCGGCTGCCGGGCGCCGCGAGCGTCTTGATCGGCGGAGTGAAGCGGGTCACCACCCAGCGCGCGATTCCCGGGAAGGAACGTGCCGCCCCGTAGAACCGGGGGAAGATTAGCCGCGGCGCGGCCCGATCGAGCGCGATGCGGATCTCCCGCGCGAGATCGACTGCCTTCCCGGTGGGCGCCGAGCGCGCCGCCGCTCCGTAGAGGTCGGCGTTGTCCTGCGGCGTGCCGTTGTCGATTGGCCCCGGGTAGACGGTGAGAACCCGCACTCCCGTCGGCCGCAGCTCGGCGTGGAGCGCCTCGGAGAACGCCGCGAGCCCCGCCTTCGCTGCCGAGTAGCAGGCCATGCCCGCCGGAGGCACCAGCCCGGCGACCGAGGAGACGTTGACCACCGCGCCGTGACCCCGGGCGATCATCGCCGGCGCGACCGCGCGGGTGAGCGCGATCGGCGCCAGCAGATCCACCTGAAACAGCCGCGCGAGCTCGGCCGAGTCCGCGCCGTCAAACGGGCCGGAGACGTTGAAGCCGGCGTTGTTGATGAAGACGTCGATCGGCGCGCGCGCCTCAACCGCCGCGACCCACCCGGTGTCGGTACCCGTGAGGTCCGCGACCACCGCTTCGCAGCGCTCCTTCAGCTCTTCCTTGAGCCGCGCCAGCAGCGCCCCTCTCCGGGCGACGATCGTCACCTCCGCTCCCTGCGAATGAAACTCTCGCGCCAGACAGGCTCCAATTCCCGACGACGCTCCGGTGATCACGACGTGCATGTTCGCTTCTCCTTTGAGGGTCAAAAGACGTGGCCGAAGTCGGCATAGAAACGAACGCGGTCTTCGGCGTAACCCGCGTCGAGTCGAACGATGAAGAACTTGCCCCAGAGGATCCTCAGCCCGCCGCCGGCCCCCAGCCGCAGCGCCCCGCCGTTGACCTGACCGGCGTCGACGAACGCGACACCCGACAGCGCCAGCTGCTGCGAGAAGAGCTGGAAGGCCAGCAGCGGAAACCTCAGCTCGACGTTGCTCACCAGCTTGAGCTTCCCGACGTACTCGCTCTGCAGCAGCCCGCGCACCGAGAGGCCGCCGCCGACCCCGGCGACGACGAGGAACCCAGAGAGCAGCGTGCCGAAGTCGCCCTGGCGATTGAAGGGTACGTCGCCCCACGCGGCGTCCACCGCCACCCGGGCGGCGACGAGCCAGCCGCGGGCGATCGGCTGGTACCCGGCGGCGGACGCGAACACCCCGACCGAGTCGCCGCTGCTGCCGAGAAGGCGGAGCGTCGAGCGCACCGAGGTCTCCACGAGCACTCCGCGGCTGGGGACCAGCTCGTCGTCCCGGGTGTCCCACGCGAGGGCTGCCGCGAGCTCGGAGAAGGCGCCGCCGCGATTGCCGAAGGGTACCTCGCGCCGCAGCTGCGAGGTCTCGGACGCAGTGACGTCCTGAACGAACAGCCGGTAACCCAGCTGGAGGCTCAGCGCGCGGACCAGCTTCCGCCGCGTCCGCACCCGGGCGACCGGAGTGCTCTCGACGAAGGTGTCCCCCGTGCCCTCCGCGAGCCGGGGGTGGTCGCCCAGCCCGTAGTAATGCGCCCCGACGTTGCGGAAGTAGCCCGCGAGCGCGTCGAGCCGCCACTGCGAGCCGGCGAGCGAGGGGACGTCCACCGAGAGGAAGTGCAGCTGCGTTCCGCCGGTGGACCCGTAGGCCTGGGCCTCGAGGCTCACCCCGGTTGGGCCGTCGGCGCCGAGGAGCCGCTGCGCTTTGGCGCGCGCTCCCAGGCCGAGACCCGTGTCGGATGAGAAGTTCACCAACGGCATCGCCGCGAAGCCCCAATGAGGAGCGGCCGCGGTGACCTCAGCGACTGGCTCCTCGGCCCACGCGCCCGCCGCCGCCAGCAGCGCGAGGAAGGCGACGCGCCTCATCGGGCAAACACCGCGGGAACGAAGACGCACAGCGTGGCGATGATCGACGAGACGACGACGAGGGAGGAGACGATCGCCGGCCCGACTCGCCGCTGGGAGACGCCCGCCCAGCGCATCAGCGCCATCACCAGCCACGGCCCGAGGATCGGCGTCGCGAAGAAGGTGACCCAGAAGGCGCCGCGCGACGCGACGAGCTTGTTCGCCCACTTCCCCCGGCTGCGCTCGATCAGCCGGCGCCACCAGCCCAACTTCTCCAGCGTGCTCCAGCCGGCGTCGACCACCAGCACCTGGAGGTAGGCGAGCGGAACCCCGACGACGACCGTGACCCACGGCGTCAGGTCGAGCTTGAGCAGCGCGAACGGAATGGCCACCGTCAGCCCACCGATGGGGTTGGCCGCGAGCAGCGCGAAGGCGATCATCGCGTTCATCGCGCGGCTCCGTCGGGGACCAGCACCACCTTGCCCACGTTGCGACGCGATTCGAGCCGCAGGTGCGCGTCGGCGACCTGGGAGAACGGGAAGACCGAGTCGACCAGCGGAGCGATGACGCCGGTGGCGGTCAGCCGCTCGAGGGTGTCGAGGCCCCGGGTGATCATCCCCGCCTCGCCGAAGAGGTGGCCGAGGTTCAGCCCCATCACCGCCTTGTTCTGGTCCATCAGCGTCAAGGGGATCCACACCGGGGTGTGCACCAGCGCGCCGGCGACCCGCAGCAGGCTGCGCGAGCCCGGGCCGGTGGCGCCACTGAAGCCGAAGAGCATCAGGCGCCCCAGCGGTGCGAGCAGCCGATGGTTCTTCTTCCAGAAGCGGCCGCCGACGGGGTCGAGGATCAAATCGGCGCCGCGGCCGCCGGTGAGCGCGCGGACCTTCGCCTCGAAGTCCTCACGGGTGGGGTCGATGGCGTGGTCGAAGCCTTGCGCCTTCAGCAGCGCGTGCTTCGCCTGCGAGGCGGTGCCGATCAACGTCACCCCGGAGAACTGCCGGCACAGCTGCGCCGCCGCGAGGCCGACGCCGCCCGACGCCATGTGAATCAACACCGTGTCGCCCTCGCGGACCCGGCCGAAGTCGAGCACCAGCAGCGACGCGGTCGCGTAGGCCACGGGGATCGCCGCTGCGCGCTCGAAGGTGTAACCGTCGGGGAGCTTGCGCACCCAGGCGGCCGGGGTGCACACGACCTCGGCGTGCCCGCCGAAGCGGCACAGGCCCCAGACCCGGTCGCCGACCGCGAAGCCGGTGGCGCCTTCTCCCAGCGCCTCGACGACGCCCGCGACTTCGTAGCCGACCACCATCGGAGGAGGCGGCGCGTCGGGATACAGCCCCTGGCGCGCGCTCACCTCCGCGAGGTTGAGGCCGGCGGCGCCGACGCGGATTCGCAGCTGCCCCGCGGCCAACGTCGGCTCGGGGCGGTCCTCGAGGCGCAGCACCTCCACCGAACCGTGGCGGGTGTTGACGATCGCTTTCATCGTGGCAGTTGTTTTCATGGCGCCCAAAGTACGGACCGGGCGCGAGCACCACATGTGCTGGAAGTCACACCTGTTTGCGATTTCGAGCCGGTGTGACTTCCGGCACATGAGCGACGCGGGGGCGACCCCTAGGGTGGCGGCTCACTCGAAAGAAGGAGCCGTCAATGAATCGAAGCGCCGTCGTACTGCTGTGCTTGTGTTGGGGAATGGCGAACGCCGCAGATGAAAATCCGTGGGAGACCCAGCGGACCTCGCCGATCGTGGTCAAGACCCGCGTCCGCGCGGGCACGGCGGTGAAGGAGATCTGGGCCGAGGGAGATCTCGCCGCGCCGCCGATCGACATCCAGGACGTGCTGCTGAAGGTCGAGCGCTACCCTGAGTTCATGCCGTACCTCACCGACGCCCGCTTCCTCGGTGAGCCCGACGCCGACGGCGCCCGCTACACCTACAGCAAGATCGACCCTCCGCTGATCTCCGCCCGCGACTTCGTCCACAAGGCCTATGTCGATCGCGACGCGCGCACCGACGCCG
>JAYVRT010000955.1:0-11996 GCA_043776025.1 Archangiaceae bacterium
CACAACATCGAAGCCCACCGCGCGGTCGCCGATCTGAGCCGAACGGGCCGATCAGCTGTTTTTCACGCCAGATTCACCCACAGATTCTGCTGAGGACCCCCTTTCTTGACGGTGGTGACGAATAGGACCTAGCTGTACCGATGCCCGGGCCACCCAGATGCGGATGATCGCGATCGGTGCGGTGACCCTGGTCCTCGGCGCCGGCTTCGCCCTGCTGCTGCGCAGCAACCTCCAGCGGGTGCTGGCGAGCCTGACGACCCAGCTGATCGCCACGGTGTGCGTCCTCTCCAACGCGCTGCCGACGCTGCTGCAGGGCACCGACACCCGCGACGTCTTCACCTGGTCGTACCCGATCGACAAGATCGCGGTGCACCTCGACCCGCTCGGAGCGTTCTTCCTCGTCTGGTCGCTGCCGATGGTGGGGGTGGGCTCGATCTACGCGGTCGGTTACTTGCGGCCGTACTTCTCGAGCCGCCACGTCGGGGTGCACTTCGCGCTGCTCAACCTGATCTCGCTCTCGTTCGTGATCGTCTACACGCTCGAGAGCACGATCGTCTTTCTCCTCGGCTGGGAGATCGCGGCGGTCTGCGCCTGGCTGCTGGTGATCTGGGACTACGGCAGCCAGAAGATCCGCTTCGCGGGCTTCAACTACCTGGTCTCGACCCACCTCGGCCTGTTCCTCCTCGTCGCGGCGCTGATGGTGCTGCACAGCCAGACGGGGTCGATGGACTTCCAGTCGTTCACCCGCTTCCTCGATACCCCGAGCACGCTGCGCAACATTACCTTCGTGCTGCTGGTGACGGCGTTCGGGTTGAAGTCGGCGTTCTTCCCGTTGCACACCTGGCTGCCCCGCGCGCACGCCGCGGCGCCGGCGCACGTCTCGGCGCTGATGTCGGGGGTGATCCACAAGGCGGGGCTCTTCGGAGTGCTCCGATTCACCCTGCTGATCCGCCACCCCGACGCGTGGATGGGCTGGTACCTGCTCGGCTTCTCGGTGCTCTCCGCGGTGATGGGCGCGCTCTTCGCGACGTCCCAGCGAGATCTGAAGCGGCTGCTCGGCTACTCCTCGACGGAGAACGTCGGAATCGCGGGCATCGGCTTCGGGGTGGGGATGCTCGGGCTGTGCTGGAACCAGCCGGCGCTGGTGGCGCTGGGCTTCACCGGAGGCATCCTCCACATCCTCAACCACGCCCTGTTCAAGTGCCTGCTCTTCTACGCAGCAGGGGCAATCTACCGCGCGACCCACACCGTCGACCTCGAACGGCTCGGCGGCCTGCTGCGAAGGATGCCGTGGACGGGGCTGCTCTTCGGCGTCGGCGGCCTGGCGATCGCGGGGATGCCGGGACTCAATGGCTTCACCAGCGAGTTCCTGATCTACGCGGGCCTGCTCGACCCGGTGCCGGTCGAGGGGCTCGAGCGCGTCGGGCTGGTGGCCGCGGCCGCCGCGCTCGCCTTCGTCGGCGGCATCTCGGCGCTGGCGATCGTGCGCTGCTTCGGGCTCTCCTTCCTCGGCACCGCGCGGGATCCGAAGGTGGAGGCGAAGCACGAAGCCTCGCCGACGATGACGTTCGCGATGGCGCTCCATGCCGCCGGCGTGCTTGCCCTGGGCCTGGCTCCCGAGCTGGGGTTGAAGCTGGTCGCCGCGCCGGCGCGGCTGTTCGTCGCGTTGCTGCCTCCTTCCCTTGCGCCGGCACCGGACCCGCTGCAGGTCCTCGCACCGATCGCCTCGCTGACCTCGGTGTTGATCCTCACCGTCGCCGCGCTGTACGCGGTGCGCTGGCTGATCTCGGTGCGCTCACCAGCGCGGAGCCACGTGACCTGGGCCTGCGGCTACGCCTCGCCCAGCCCGCGGATGCAGTACACCGGCACGTCTTTCACCGCGCCGTTGACCCGCCTGTTCGAGGGCGTGATGCCGCTGCAGCGCCGCGAGCGGCTGCCGACGGCGCTCTTTCCCGGGCATGGGGACCACCTGGGGACCAACAGCATCGACCCGGTCGAGCGCCGGATGTTCGAGCTGATCGGCAACAGCGACGACCTCGTCACCCAGACCGCCTCGAAAATCTCCGAAGAGTCGCGCCTCTCCTTCAGCCTCGGGCTGCTGGTCTTGTTGATCATGGTCGGGCTGCTGTTCGCCGGCCGGATGGGGCTCCAATGACGTGGGCGGCGCAGTTGCTCGCGTTGTTGGCGCTGCCGATTCTCCTCCCGGGACTGATCAACCGGACCCGTGCGCTCTGGTCGGGCCGCAAGGGGCCGACGCTGTACCAGGGCGCCTTCGACCTCGCGCGGCTGCTGCGGAAGCTGCCGGTCTACAGCGAGGTCGCGGGGCCGATCTTCCAGGTCGCGCCGGTGGTGGTGCTGGGCTCGGTCTTCGTCTCGGCGCTGCTGGTGCCGTTGTTCGGCGGCCGGGCGCCGATCTCTTTCGAGTACGACTTCGTCGCGCTCGCTTACCTCTGGGCGCTGGGGCGGGTGGCGATGCTCCTCGCCGCGCTCGACACCGGCAGCGCCTTCGAGGGCATGGGTGCCAGCCGGGAGGCGACCTGGGAAGCGCTGATCGAGCCGGCGATCTTCCTCGCGCTGGGCACGGTCGCGGCAGCCTCGGGCCACGCCTCGTTCGCCGAGCTGCTCCAGCTGGATCGCCACGGGGTGGTGCCGCTGATCATCCGCGGCTGCAGCGCGGTGGCCCTCTTCCTCGTGCTGCAGGTCGAATCGGGCCGGGTGCCGGTCGACGACCCGGCGACGCACCTGGAGCTGACGATGGTCCACGAGGTGATGGTGCTCGATCACAGCGGCGCCGACCTCGCGGCGTTGCAGTTCGCCGCCGGGCTGAAGCTGACGCTCTGCGCCGCGCTGGTGGCGGCGCTGCTCAACCCGCTCGACCCGTCGTTCGCGCCCGGGTGGGTGGCGGCGGTGAACCTGGGGTTGATGCTCGGGGTGGCGGTCGCGGCCGGCTGCGTCGAGTCGTTGACGGCGCGGCTGCAGCTCAAGGCGGTGCCGACGTACCTGATGGTCGCGAGCCTGCTGGGGTTGATCGCGCTGCTGACGAGCGCCTGGAATCCGGGGGCGCTCAGGTGACCTACCTGCTGATCGCCTACCTGCTGGTGGTGCTGGTGCCGATCTTCGTCGCCACCTGGCGCACCTCACTGCTCGGGCTCTCGCTTCAGGGGCTGCTGCTGGGATGGATGGCGGTGCAGTTGTCCGACGACTTCTCGGTGCCGCGGATCGCGCTGCTGGTCGAGCTGGTGGTTGTCCGGGGGATCTTCGTCCCGGTCTACCTTTACCGGGTGCTCTCGGAGCTGAAGACGCCGCGCCGCAGCGACGTCATCCCCGCCAACCTCCTCTTCTGGACGATCGTCGGAGTGCTGGTGGTGATCTCCTTCCGGTTCGCCAGCAGCGTCTTTCCCGGCGAAGAGGCCTCGACGCACCTCGCGGTCGCGGCGGCGGCGCTGCTGCTGGGGATGCTGGTGCTCGCCAGCCAGAACCAGCCGCTGAGCCAGCTGATCGGCGTGCTGCGAATCGAGAATGCGATCGCGCTCTTCGAGCTCGCCAGCGGGCCACACCTGCCCCTGGGCGTTCAGCTCGGTGTGCTCGGGGTCTTCGTGCTGACGGTGGTGCTGTCCGGCTGGTTCCTCCGGCGGATCGCCTCCGCGGCGACGGTCTGGGTCGAGGGCCCGACGCTGTGATCTCCCTGATGGTGGTGGCAGTTCCGCTGCTCGGCGCCGCCTTCGCGCTGCTCCTTCGCCGCCAGGCCCTGCTGCTGTTCATTGGGGTCGCGCTGATGGACGCGGTGGTCGCCTCGATGGTCGCGTTCGGCATCGACACCCCGGCGCCGCTGTACGTCGCCGACAACTACCTGGTGATCGACGCCACCTCGCGGCTGTTCCTCGCGTTGATCAACCTGCTGTTTCTCGGCATCGCGACCTACGTCCGCACCCGGGTGTGGACCGTGCCCCAGCTCGAGCGGGGGATGGACAAGTTCGTCGCCCTCACGCTGGTCTTCATCGCGGCGGGGAACCTCGCGGTGCTGTCGAACCACCTGATCGCGATGTGGGGGCTGATCGAGCTCACCTCGCTCGCCGCGGCGCCGTTGATTCAGCACAGCGGCAGCCCCGAGTCGCTGCGCGCTGCCTGGCGGTACCTGATGTTCTCGCTGGTGGGCCTGGCGATCGCCCTGCTCGGCTTCGTCTGCCTCGCCAACGGAATGGAGCTCACCGGCACCCACGAGGTGACCTACTTCATCGACGCGCTGCCGCGGACGATCGGCCCCGAGCCGGAGGTCTGGCGGCGCCTCGGGCTGCTGCTGTTGTTGCTCGGCTTCGGCACCAAGCTGGGGCTGGCGCCGATGTACGCGTGGCTGCCGGAGACCTACGACGCGGCGCCGCCGCCGGTCACCGCGCTGCTGGCGAGCGTGCAGTTCAACATCGCGCTGGTGGCGGTGCTGCGGATCCTCCAGGTCTACCGGGCGAGCGACGCGTACCTGGTGACGCTGGCGCTGGTGGCGCTGGGCCTGTCGACGATGGCGGTCTCTTCGTTCGGGATCATCTCCACCCGCAACTACAAGCGGCTGATCGCCTACGCCGCGCTCAACCACGCCGGGGTGATCGCGATCGGCCTGGGCATCGGCAAAGGCGCCGCGTTCGGCGTGCTGCTGTACGTGGTGAGCAACGCGATCATCAAGGCGATCCTCTTCCTCACCGCGGGGAGAATCCGCGCCCACTACAAGACCCAGGACATGGGCCAGGTGACCGGGTTGATCAACGACCTGCCGGAGAGCGGGCTGTTCTTCCTCGTCGGCACCTTCGCCCTGCTCGGCTTTCCACCCTTCGGCAGCTTCCTCGGTGAGCTGATCATCTTGAGCGCGCTGATCAGCGGGGGCCACTTCTCGGTGTTCGTGATCTTCTGCGCGATCCTGATGATCACCTTCGTGGCCACCGGCCGGTCGGTGTTCCCGATGGTCTGGGGCGCGTCGCAGCGCACGCTCGATCGCGAAGCGCAGCCCCGGGGCGCGCTGATCCCGAAGCTGATGTTCCTCACCTTCCTCGTCGCGATGGGGCTGTACCTGCCGGCGCCGGTGACCTCGCTGTTCCGGCTGGTGGCCACCTCGCTCGGCGCGGAGTGAGCGCGCGGTGCGCTCTGAGGCCTGGCTCAGCGGCGAACGGCTGCCGGGGCCCAGTGAGCCCTCAGCTGTGCGGCCGCCTGCTGCCACAGCTCGAGCAGCCCGCCGGCGGCGTGTTCCCGGGCGAGCAGCTGGTACGACTGGGGCATCGGGCCGCCCAGGCCGTGGAAGGTGACGACGCGCGTGCCGTCGGGGAGCCCGGCGAGCCGCGTCTGGGCGCGCTCGACGTAGACGCGAAACAACGCGTCTCCGAAGCGAATCGTCTCGTCGATGCGCAGCTCGGGCGCGAACCGCACCTCATCGTAGGGGTTGTAGAAGTAGAGCCCCTGGAAGTGCGACCAGTCGAAGTCGAAGGCGTTGGCGTGGTGAAACGTCGCGGGGGAACGCAGCAGGGCCGCGGCGCGCGCCGCCTGCTCGACCAGGTGGGGCCGCTGCTCGACCCCGACGAACTGTGCCTCGCAGACCAGCGAGCCGATGATGCACAGCTTCCCCACCCCGGAGCCGACGTCGAGGATCCGGTCCCCCGCCCCTGCACCGAGCAATTTCGTCACCCGGAGGCAGACGTCGATCGGCGTCCAGTGGACCGCGGCGGCGGCGCGCGGCGCGGGCTCGAGGAGGCGATCGAAGCCCTCGTCGGGGACCCGTTCGCCGCGGCGCAGCAGGCCGGCCATCGCCTCGGGGAGTGAAGGCTCGTCGGGGGTGACCGCACGAAGCCTTCCCCGGGGCGCGGTCGGCACTGCGTCGGGCGCGCTGTCGAGCAGGGGCGAGAGTGGCTCGAGGGACATGCGCACGGCGAACAATAGCAGCGGCCCCAATCTCCGCGCCGCTGACCCGACTTCGCACCCGCCGACCGTCAACCAATATTCATGGTTATAACACCAACATTTCTGGTCATATCACCAAGGCGTTGCTAGCCTGTCTCAGGTGCTCGAGCGCGACCCCGAACTCTTCGGCAACCGCAACCGCACTGCGGTGCTGGTCGCGATCCGAATGCTCGAAGAGACGTACCCGTCGGAGTTGGCGGCGATGCTCGGCCTTCGGCTCTTCAGCGTCCAGAGCATCGTCACGTCACTCGAGCGCGAGGGGGTGCTAGTGAGCCGGCTGATGGGCCGTACACGAACCCTGAGGCTCAATGCCCGTTACCTGGCTGCGAAAGAGCTCGATGCCCTTCTGTGGAGGCTTGGCGAGGCGGATGTTGCACTGCAAAAGCAGCTCGCAACGCGCCGCCGCCGCCCTCGCCGTTCCGGCAAGCCTGGGCTGCTGTGATTGGGCCGGCGAGCACCCTGGCCGACGTTGCCTTCGCGGTGTGCAGCGCGCTCGAAAACGCCGGTTACCGCGTGGTCTTGACGGGAGGCAGCGCCGCGACCTTCTACGCGCCTGATGCCTATCAGTCGGATGATCTCGACTTCATCATCACGCTCAGAGGAACGGCGGGGCAGACCGCTCTGCAGGCTCTCGGCTACCGGAAGAAGGGCGATTTCTACGAACACACCACCAGCAGGTATCCACTCGAATTCCCGAACGGTCCGCTCGCAGTGGGGGAAGACATCATCCGGATCTGGAACACGGTGCACCGAGGAAACCGGCTGTTGCACGTTCTCACGCCGACCGACTGCTGCCGTGACCGACTCGCATCGCTTCTGTTCTGGAACGACTTCCGCGGCCTCGAGCAAGCGGTGGCGGTGTTTGAGGCGCAGCGCGCCGCGGTGGACCTCCCGCTGATCAAGGACTGGTGCCGCCGAGAGGGGCACGCTGACAAGTTCGTGCTGTTTGCCCAACGGATCGCAGACCCCTCGTTTGACCGGTGACGCTCGGCGCGTTTCGAGCCCGACCGCCCGGATCGCGCTACAACCTCAAGGATGGGCAGTGAGCTCCCGATGGGGCGGATGACCGGACCGGTGCTGATCGCGCCCTCGGTCGCCAACACCCTGGGGCCGGAGCTCTTCTTCGAGCGGGTGCGAGGCCAACTCAACGAGGGCGCGCGGCTGGTCAGCTACTACGGCCGCGCGGCCGACGACGCGGACAAAGTGCTGGTGACCGCGGTCTTCTCCCGGGACGGGGGGCTGCGGGTCCTGCGCACGTTCCTCTCCCGCGCACACAGCCACCAGGCGCTGACCCCCGAGCTGCCCGCGTTTCACGTCTTCGAGCGTGAGCTCCACGAAGAGCAGAGGCTGCCGATTCACGGCCATCCCTGGCTCAAGCCGCTGCGCAGCGGCGCCGCCTACCCGTTCTATTCGCTGGCGGGCAAAGAGGTGCACGAGGTCGGGGTCGGCCCGATTCACGCCGGGGTGATCGAGCCCGGCCACTTCCGCTTCATGTGCCTGGGCGAGGTGGTGCACCACCTGGAGATCGCGCTCGGCTACCAGCACCGGGGGGTGGAGCCGCTGCTGCTCGAGGGCGACCCACGCCAGCTGGCGCCGCTGGTGGAGACGATCGCCGGGGACACCAGCGTCGCCCACGCGTGGGCCTACTGCGAAGCACTCGAGGCGCTCGGCGGGGTGTCGGCGACGTTCGAGGCGCAGGTCTCGCGCGGAATCGGGCTGGAGCTCGAGCGGGTGGCGATGCACCTCGCGGGGCTGGCGGGGATCGCGACCGACATCGCCTTCCTCCAGGGCGGAGCGACCTACGGCCGCCTGCGGACCACGGCGATCAACGCCTCGATGCGGGTGTGCGGCAGCCGCATTGGACGCGGCTGGGTGCGGCCGGGCGGCGCGCGACCGACGCTCGAAGCGCCGATGGTCGCGGCGCTGAAGGCGGCGGTCGGGCTGCTGAAGCAGGACCTGGCGATCATCAACCCGCTCTTCCTCGGGGCCCGCAGCGTCGAGCACCGGCTCAAGGGCATCGGGGTGGTGACGAAGGAGCAGGCGGTGGACGCGGGGCTGGTGGGCTTCGCCGCCCGCGCGTGTGGCGTGGAGACCGACGCCCGCGCCGATCTCCCCGGGCCGGTGCACGTGCGCTTCGGGGTCAAGGCGCTCACCGAGCCGAGCGGAGACTGCTGGGCCCGGGCGGTGTTGAGGGTGCGGGAGATGGACGAGTCGCTGCGCTGGCTCACCGCGGTGCTCGAGGAGTTCCCCGAGCTCAACCGCTCGGTCGCCCCAGTCGGTGCGCTGGCGCCGGACACGCTCGCGATCGCCACGTGCGAGGGCTTCCGCGGCGAGGTGGTGCACTGCCTCGAGACCGACAGCGCCGGGGCGCTGCGGCACTACACGGTGCAGGACCCTTCGCTGCGCAACTGGTTCGGCCTGGCGCTGGCGCTGCGCACCAACGAGATCTCCGACTTTCCGGTCTGCAACAAGAGCTTCGACCTCTCGTACTGCGGGAGCGATCTCTAAGGTGTTCAGCTCGCTCAAGGTCCGCAAGTCCCAGGGGCGCCAGTACATCGTCGACCTGCGCCAGGCGGCGCCCAACGGCTTCCGCGGGCTTCCGGTGATCGCCTCGAAGCCCTGTGAGTCAGGCTGCCGCAAATGCGTCGACGCCTGCCCGACCCAGGCGATCTCGCTCGACCCGGTGAAGGTCGACCTTGGCCGCTGCACCTTCTGCCAGGAGTGCGAGCTCGTCTGCCCGGTGGAGAAGATCAAGTTCACCGCCGGCTACAAGATGGCGTCGGCGAGCCTGGAGGGTCTGGTGGTCCGCGAAGGCGACAAGGAGCCCTCGCCGGTGGCCGTCTCCGCGGCGCTGAAGAAGTTGTTCGGGCGGTCGCTGAAGCTGCGCTCGGTGTCGTCCGGCGGTTGCAACGGCTGCGAGCTCGAGCTCAACGCGGCGGGCAACGTCAACTTCGACGTCGGCCGCTACGGCATCGACTTCGTCGCCTCGCCGCGCCACGCCGACGCGGTGGTGCTCAGCGGCCCGCTGACGAAGAACATGAACGACGCGCTCGAGCGCGCCTGGGAAGGAATGCCCGAGCCGAAGTTCGTCATCTCCTTCGGCGCCTGCGCGATCTCCGGGGGGCCGTATGCCCGCTCGACCGAGCTCAACCGCGACTTCCTCACCCGCTTCACCCCGAGCCTCTACGTGCCGGGGTGCCCGCCGCACCCGCTCACCTTCATCAACGGGCTGATGGACCTGCTCGGAATCGACGGCTGATGTCGGCGTTCGAGAATCGGCTCGCGAAGAACTTCAAGCACTGGGCGAAGTGGGCCCGGCGAAAGGAGCTCGAGGCGTTCCGGATCTACGACCTCGATCTCCCCGAGTACCCCTTCGCGATCGACTGGTACCTCGGCCGGGTGCACGTGATGGAGTACCCGCGCCGCAGCGCCCGCCGCGACGGCTCAGCGGAAGCGGATCGCGCCGAGGTGACGGCGGCGATCGGGCAGGTGCTCCAGGTCCCCCCGGAGAAGATCTTCGTCAAGACGCACGAGCAGAAGGCCTGGGGCAAGGAGCAATACGAGAAGCTGGCCGCCGAGCAGGCGACGTTCGTGGTGAAGGAGAACGGGCTGAAGTTCGAGGTGAACCTCTCCGACTACCTCGACACCGGGCTCTTCCTCGATCACCGGGACACGCGGGCGCGGGTGCGCGCGGAGGCCGGCGGCAAGCGGGTGCTCAACCTGTTCGCGTACACCGGCAGCTTCTCGGTCTACGCCGCGGCCGGCGGCGCCGCTTCGACGACGACGGTGGATCTGTCGAACACCTACTGCGACTGGGCGGAACGCAACCTGCGCCTCAACGGCTTCGAACCGGGCAAGAAACACACAGTGCTGCGCGCCGACGTCACCGCCTGGCTCGAGAGCGCGTCCAGCCCCTGGGACCTGGCGGTGGTGGACCCGCCGTCGTTCTCCACCTCGAAGAAGATGGAGCGCAGCTGGGACGTGCAGCGGGACCACCGGTGGCTGATCGAGACGGTGGCTGGCCTGCTCACCCCCGGCGGCACGCTCTACTTCTCGACGAACTTCCTCACCTTCGAGCTCGATGAGCGCCTGACGCCCATCGAAGAGTTGACGCCGCGCTCGATCCCCGAGGACTTCCGCCGCCCGGTGCACCGTTGTTTCCGCTTCGCTGCGACGAGGGTGCTGTAGGGTTGGCGTCGCGTGAAGCCTCGCAAGGTCGGCGACTGCCGGATACTCGGAGAGCTCGGCAAGGGCGGGATGGCCACCGTCTACCGGGCGGTGCACGAGCCGTTGCAGCGCGAGGTGGCAATCAAGGAACTGACCGCCGACGCGGCGAAGAGCAAGGACGCGCTCTCCCGCTTCCGCCGCGAGGCGCTGGCGCTCGCCGGGTTCCGCCACCAGAACATCGTCACCCTCTACGACCTGATCGAGAAGGGCGACGCGCTCTACATGGTGATGGAGCTGGTCGACGGGCCGACGCTCACCGAGTTGCTCAAGGACGGCGCGATGCCGCCCGAGGTCGCGGCGGTGGTGGCCTGCCAGGTGGCCGCGGCGCTGGAGCACGCCCACTTCCTGCGAATCATCCACCGGGACCTCAAGCCGTCGAACGTGATGATCACCAAGTCGGGTGAAGTGAAGCTGATGGACTTCGGGATCGCCAAGGACGAGGCGCTCGACAAGCTGACGAAGACCGGCACCGCGGTGGGCACGCCGGCGTACATGTCTCCCGAGCAGTGCACCGGCGCCGAGGTGGATCCGCGCAGCGACATCTACTCGCTGGGGGTGTTGCTCTACGAGGCGCTGAGCGGGAAGCGGGCCTTCAACGGGGCCAACGCCGGCGAGGTGTTCGCGCGGATCGCGCAGGGCAAGTACGAGAAGCTTCAGAAGGCGGCGCCCGGCTCACCCGCGGCGCTGCGGGCGATCGTGACCCGGGCGATGAAGACCAAGGCGAACGATCGCTACTTCGACATGGCGGAGCTGCGCCGGGCGCTCGAGCGGTGGATCTCCGATCACCTCAAGCTGTCGGAGAGTGCGCTGTTGATGGCGTTCCTACGGCACCGCAACAAGATCAGCGAGTCCGAGGCGCTGGCCCGGCTGTCGGCGACGGAGCTGACGATTCTGCGTCAGTTCGAGGCCCCGGCCCGTGCGCCGCGGCCCTGGCGGTGGGTGCTGGTGGCCTTCGCGGCGGCAGCGGCGGCGACCGCGGCGACCTACGACTCGTGGCTGCCTTGGATTCAGCACGCGGTGAAGCAGGCGCAGCTGCTGATCCGCTAAAACTAACGCGGCGTCACGGTCGCGGCGAAGCTGGGCGGGACGCGGTGGTAGGTCGCCTGCTCGAAGGCCCAGGCGAAGCGGAGCAGCGCCTCCTCGCTCCAGGCGGCGCCGAAGAACATCAGGCCCACCGGCAGGCCGAGCACCATCCCCGCGGGGACGGTGAGCGAAGGGTATCCGGCCACGGCGGCGGGAGAGGTGCCGGCGGCGGTGCCGAGGTCGCCCAGCACCGGGTCGATGAGCCACGGAGGGTCCATCGTCGGGCCAACGAGCGCGTCGAGCTTGTGCTTGGCGATCGCGGCGTCGATGCCTCCCCGCGCCTTCTTCCGGTTGCCGTCGCGGGCCTTGAGGTACGCGGGCGTGGTCAGCGGCCCCTTCGCCTGGGCCTTCTGAAAGAGCTCCTGGTTGAAGTACGGCATCTCGGTGTCGGCGTGCTTCTCGTTGAAGGCGATCAGCTCGGCCAGCGACTGCACCGCCGCATCGGGCCGGCGCTTCTTCAGGTAGGAGTCGAGGCCGTCCTTGAGCTCATAGAGCAGCACCTCGAGCTCGGGGTCGCCCAGCTCGGTGTTGGGGATCTCCACTGGGTCGACGAGCACCGCGCCGAGCTCGGTCAGGTGCTTGAGCGCGCCGGCGATCTGGTTCGCCATGAACGGGTTCTTGCCGAAGACGCTGCGCGCGACGCCGATGCGCGCGCCCTTGAACGCTCCGAGGTCGAACCGCGCGGTGTAGTCGGCGACCGCCTTGCGCCCGGGAGCGCGGGTGGCGGCGTCGTCGGGGTCGACGCCGAC
>JAYVRT010000956.1:0-3454 GCA_043776025.1 Archangiaceae bacterium
TCAAGGACAGACCGCGGGAGGAAGGGTGAAGGTCTTGCGGAAAAAAGCCTCTTCGATCATCGGCTTGGAAGCGGCGGACCGGTTGGAGTCGTAGAGCCAGAGCCAGTGGGCGTCGGTGGTGCCGAGGACGCTGCCCCACGGCAGCACCCCGTGGGGTCCTTCGTCAGCCGGGGGCAGCCAGGTGTGCTCGTCGAAGCTGCCCTGCTGCCAGCCGGGGCTGGCGGAGGCCGAGGCCCGCCAGGTCCGATCAGACAGGACGGCAAAGGGGTGCCCGCCGAGGTCGACGGAGAGGTCGAGGATCATCCCGCGATCGCGGCCATCGACGTTCCAGCGGTTGAGGCCGCGGATCGCGAGGGTATTGGTCCGCGAAGGGTGGCGAAAGAGTGAGACGGTGTAGCGCTGAGGCGCGGTCCACAGGCGCTCCGTCCCGTCGATGAGGACGCCGTTGACGTAGAGGGTGAAGGAGTCGTCGGTGGTGACGCGGACCGTCGCGGAGACGAGCTCGGCGGGATCGCTGGCGCAGCCCGCGTCCGGGGGACCGCCGGCGTCGAGCTGCCCGTCGTCGTCGTCTGGCCCAGGGGCTGCCGCGAAGCGCCACACGTCCGAGCGGCCGCAGCCGGTGGCGAAACAGACGGCCAGCGCGCAGCACAGAGTTCGCAAAGCGCCTCCCAGCATGGCATTACCGTGGGCGATGATCCTCGCCGCCGCCGTCCAGATGACCTCCGGGGCTGACAAGCCGGCCAACCTCGCCACCGCAATCCGTCTGATCCGCCAGGCGCACGCCCTTGGGGCGCGCTTCGTCGGCCTGCCGGAGAACTTCGCCTGGATGGGGCCCGAGCCCGAGCGCGCGAGCGCGGCCGAGGCGCTCGACGGCGGCACCCTGAGCACCCTGGCGCAGCTGGCAAAACAGCTGCAGCTGACGTTGCTCGCCGGCTCGATCCTCGAGGCCGGCGCGCCCGGTGGACGGCTCTACAACACCAGCGTGCTCCTCGGCCCGGACGGGAAGCGGCTGGCGGCGTACCGGAAGATGCACCTGTTCGACGTCGAGGTCGGCGACGGGCAGACCTACCGCGAGTCGGCGGCGGTGGCGCCGGGCACGGAGGTCGTCGTCGCCGAAGCGCCGTTCGGCAAGGTCGGCCTGAGCGTCTGCTACGACCTGCGCTTCCCCGAGCTGTACCGCAAGGCGAGCAGCGACGGCGCGACGGTGCTCACCGTGCCCGCCGCCTTCACCCTCGCCACCGGCAAGGATCACTGGGAGGTGCTGTTGCGCGCCCGGGCAATCGAGAACCAGTGCCACGTGCTCGCCCCGGCGCAGTGGGGCAAGCACCCGAAAGACCGGATGACCTGGGGCCACGCGATGCTCGTCGACCCCTGGGGGATGGTGATCGCCTGCGCCTCCGATGGCGAGGGCGTGGCGGTGGGGCCGATCGACCCCGAGCTCACCGTTCGGATTCGCAAAGGACTTCCGGCGTTGGCGCACCGCCGGCTCTAAGGACTCGCGCATCGCGCGCCCTGCTGGGTCAGCCCGCGCTCCAGAGGAAGACCGCGCTCTGCTTCGTCTCGCCCTGCAACGGCTTCGTTTCCTGGTGCTTCATGCCGAGCGCTTCGAGCACCCGAACCGACGCGAGGTTCCCCGGCGAGGTGATCGCGAAGATGCGTTGGTGTCCGAGGGCATCCCGGCCGTAGGCAAGGCACGCGGCCGCGGCCTCCCTGGCGTAGCCGTGTCCCCGGGCGCGGGGCACGAGCGCGTAGCCGACGTCGATCGACGGGAGCGTTGGCCGCCGGAGGAGCCCACACATTCCGACCAACGCCCGGTCGGAGCGGCGCTCCATCGCCCACAGCCCGTGGCCGTGCTGCCGGTAGTGCGCCACCAGCCTGGACTCGATCCACGCCTGCGCCTCCTCGAGCGTCCGCGGGCCGGCGTCGCCGATGTTCTCGATCCACGCGGGGTCGGTCATCAGCTCGAGGATGAAGGGGGCATCGTCATCGCTGAACCAGCGCAGGACCAGCCGTTGGGTCTGCAGGACGATCATCGGAAGATCAGCGGTCACGCTCAAACCCCTTCGTTCCTGGTCTGGCTCAGAACTCGCCGTTCATCACGGGCTCCCCGCCACGGTGATCGCGATCTTGCCGCGAACCTTGCCCGCCACCAACTGCCGCATCGCCTCGGGCGCCTGGGCCAGGGGGTAACTGCGCTCGAGCG
This sequence comes from Archangiaceae bacterium, assembly GCA_043776025.1. Taxonomy (GTDB): domain Bacteria; phylum Myxococcota; class Myxococcia; order Myxococcales; family Myxococcaceae; genus JAYVRT01. The sequence continues at coordinate 2,204 of JAYVRT010000956.1, forward strand.
CGGGCGAGACCTTGCCGGCGTCGATCAGACCGGCGAGCACCTCGAGGTCGGCGAAGTGCTCCTTCGTCACCAGCATCGCGAACCGCTGGCTCACGAACGGCGCGACGGCCAGCGCGCCCAGCGCCCGCGCCAGCTGCTCGCCGACCCACTCTCCGCCCTCTCCGCCGACGAGCACCGCGGTCCCTTTCGGGGTGAGCGCGCGGCGCAGCCGGGACAGCGACGCGTTGCCGCCGATGTCGAGGATGACGTCGTACCGAATGTCGCCCGCGGCGAAGTCGGTCTGGGTGTAGTCGATGACGTGGCTCGCGCCGAGCGACCGCACCAGGTCCATCTTTCCGGTGCTGCACACGCCGGTGACCTGGGCCCCCATCGCCCGTGCGATCTGGACGGCGAAGGTCCCGACGCCTCCCGAGGCGCCGATCACCAACACCCGCTGACCGGCCTGAAGGCGCCCAGCGTCACGCAGGCTCTGCAGCGCGGTCAGGCCCGAGACCCCGGCGACCGCCGCCTGCTCGAAGCCCAGCCCCGCAGGCTTTCGCGCCAGCTTGTCCTCGCGGGCGCGGCTGTACTCCGCGAATGAGCCCTTGCCGATGCCGAAGACCTCATCGCCGACCTTGAAGCGGGTCACCGCCGCGCCGACTTCCACCACCGTCCCGGCGACTTCGTAGCCGGGGATTGGGTTCTTCGGCTTGCCAACGCCGAAGCCCATCATCCGAATCAGGTACGGCTTGCCTTCCATCAGGTGCCAGACGCCCCGGTTGAGCCCCGCCGCACGGACCTTCACCAGCACCTCTTGCGGCCCCGGCGCCGGACGCGGCACCTCCTCGAGGTGAAGGACCTCGGCCGAGCCGTACTCGGTCTGGACGATCGCCTGCATCGCCTGCGCACGGGTGGTGGCTTGTTCAGAGGTCACGGCCAGGCTCGCTTCGTGGGTCATCGCGTTCATGTTCTTCCCGGGTTGAACCAGCGTCCAGACTTACGTCGTAAGCCATCGCTCGAGACTTAACCTTACCACGTAAGCCCGTCAACACGATCGGGGCGTCTGGGCGGCGGGCCTCGAAGGTCGCTGCGGTCATCGGCGGTCCGGAGTTGAACCGGCAATAACTTACGCCGTAAGGTGACGCGGGGACTCACCTTGTTTCGTAGGTCTCATCAAGGAGTCGGGGATGACGAAGAGAACGAGGAAGAAACCCGAGCCGCGCGCGCCCGTGAGCCGGCAGCGGGCGCTGGAGGTCGCGGTGAAGCTGGCCG
>JAYVRT010000957.1:0-3453 GCA_043776025.1 Archangiaceae bacterium
TGCGGGACAAGACACGGGAGATCGCCCAGGGCTGCGGCTCGTCTGAAGCCGATTGCATGCACGCGCTGATCGCGATCACCCGGGTGCGGTGCGCGGCGCAGGACCTGCTGTTCAAGACCGGCCTCGATCTGACCGGGCTGCGCAACACCGCCCTCTCGTACTTCACCTCGGGACGGATGCCGCGCCGGCTGATGCTCTCGCGCGAGCTGCCGCCCAACCTGCCCCGCGGCACCAGCGGCCGTCCGCTCGGCGCGCCTCCTCTGCCGTTTGCCCCGGCGGCGAAGACGGCGACCCTGCCGCCCGCGCCTCCGCCCCGGCCTGCGACGCTCAAGCCGGGCCTCTCGCCGCGCGATTTGATCGACGAGATCACCGACGAAGAGGTCAAGGAGCTCGAGGCCATCTCCTTCAGCCAACCGCTGACCTCGCCGCCCCTTCCCGCGGCCGCGCCGGCGATCTCCGTCGCGCTGACGCCGTGGCACCTCGACCCGCGCCAGTACCCGCTGCTGACGTCGATCGGGAAGAACCTCTCGGTGCTCGCCCGCGCGGGCAAGCTCGACCCGGTCGTCGGCCGGGCGCACGAGATCGACGCGGTGATCGACATCCTCGGCAAGCGCCGCACCAACAACCCCTGCCTCGTCGGTGAGCCCGGCGTCGGCAAGACGGCGGTCGTCGAGGGCGTGGCCCAGCAGCTGGCGGCGCTCAAGGGCGCGCTCGGCGATCGGGTGGTGATCGAGCTCGACATGGCGAGCCTCGTCGCCGGCACCCAGCTGCGCGGCTCGTTCTCCGAGAAGCTCAACTCGCTCAAGGACGAGGTGAAGAAGGCCGACGGGCGCATCGTGGTCTTCATCGACGAGATCCACACCCTCGTCGGCGCCGGCTCGACGGGCGACGGGCCGCAGGACGCCTCGAACGAGCTGAAGGCGGCGATGTCCCGGGGCGACTTCCCCTGCATCGGAGCCACCACCCACGACGAGTACCGCAAGCACCTCGAGTCCGACCCCGCGCTCGAGCGCCGCTTCACCAAGGTCCAGGTCAACGAGCCGTCGGTGCCGGACACGGTCTACATCCTCAATGGGGTGATCGGCCGGTACGAGGATCACCACTCGCTCAAGTACACGCCGGAGTCGCTCCAGGCCGCGGCCTCGCTCGCCGCCCGGTACGTCACCGATCGCTTCCTCCCGGACAAGGCAATCTCCATCGCCGACCTCGCCGGCTCGCGCTGCCGCCGCGAAGGGAAGAACATCGTCGAGCCCGCCGACGTCGCCCGGGTGGTGGCGAAGCTCGCCGGGCTCCCCGAAGAGCGGCTGTTGATGAACGACTCCGCCCGCCTGCTGCGGCTGGAGACGGACCTGCAGGCCCGGGTTATCGGCCACGAGGATCTGATCGGCCGGGTGGCGAAGGTGATCCGCCGCAACTACGCCGGCTTCGCCAGCCGCCGCCCGATGGGGAGCTTCCTCTTCCTCGGGCCCACCGGCGTCGGGAAGACCGAGCTTGCGCGGGCGCTCGCCGACGTCCTCTTCGGCAGCCGCGACGCGATGATCCGGATGGACATGAGCGAGCTGTCGGAGGCCCACGCGGTCAGCCGGCTGATCGGCGCGCCCGCGGGCTACGTCGGCTACGGTGACGGCGGCCAGCTGACCGAGCCGGTGCGCAAGCGCCCTTCCTCGGTGGTGGTGCTCGACGAGATCGAGAAGGCGCACCGCGACGTGCTGCTGCTGCTGCTGCAGGTGCTCGAGGAAGGCCGGCTCACCGACGGCAAGGGCCGCCACATCGACTTCTCGAACACGGTGGTGGTGCTGACCACCAACCTCGGGGCCGAGGCGATGACCCAGAAGTCGAAGGTGATGGGCTTCGGCGGCTCGGCCGAGAAGCCCACCGACGCGGCCGACGCCGCCAACTCGGCGAAGAAGGCCTTGCCGCCCGAGCTGTGGAACCGCATCGACGAGCGCTGCGTCTTCAAGCCGCTGCAGGAGATCGAGGTCGCGAAGATCGCCACCCTGCTGCTCAACGAGAGCAGCCAGCGGCTGCGCACCGAGAAGGGCATCGAGTACGTCGCCACCGAAGAGGTGGTGCGGCTGCTGCTGCAGTCAGGCGGGTTCGACCCGTCGCTGGGCGCGCGCCCGATGCGGCAGACGGTGCAGCGGCTGGTCGAGGGGCCGATCGCCGAGCGGATCCTCCAGGGCGAGTTCGAGGAAGGAGACAAGATCCGGGTCGACGTCGCCGCCGGCCAGCTGGCCTTTCACCGAGACGTGCGGCGCGCTTCGTGAGGTCATGAGGCGCCCCACGGTGGCGAAGAAGCCGCGCTCGGCGCGGTGGCGGACCCGGGCAGCGACCGGAAAACCGAAGGTGGTGATCGTCGGCTACGGCCGGCTGGGCGCGGCGCTGGCGATGCGGCTGAAGGCGGCCGGCTGGCCGGTGGCGGTGCTGCCCCGATCCGAAGCCTCGGTGCGGCGCGCGGCGAAGGTCGGGCTGAAGCTGGCCGATCACGGGGATCTCGCCTCGGCGGCGCTCTGCGTGCTCGCGGTGCCCGACGCGTCGGTGGCCGCGGCGGCGGGAGTGGTCGCCGAGGATCTCGGGCCCGACACCGCCCTGCTCCACTGCGCTGGCGCGCTCGATCTCGACGCCTTCGGCAGCGCGGCGCTCAAGCGCAGGCGCGGCTCGTTTCACCCGCTGGTGGCGATCTCTGATCCGCGCGATCCGCTGGCCGATCACTCGGTGGCGCTCGCCGCGAGCGACCGCGCCTTGATGCCGGTGCTCTGGCGGATGGCGCTCGCGCTGCGGATGAGGCCGATCGAAGTACCCGAGGCTCGACGCGCCGCCTACCACGCGGGCGCGGTGATGAGCGCCGGCCTGCTGGTGGCGCTGATCGATGCCGCCTGCGCTGCGCTGAGCGAAGCCGGGATCGCTCCCGAAGCGGCCCTCAACGCGCTGCTGCCGCTGTCGGCGTCGGCTCTGCAGGGCATCGAGAAGCGCGGCCTTTCCAAGGCGCTCACGGGGCCGATCGCCCGCGGAGACGTGGGGGTGGTGCGGGCGCATCTCGAGGCGCTGCCGGCGCCGCTCGCGGGGGTCTACCGGCTGCTCTCCGCGCGTGCGCTGGCGCTGGCCGCTGACACCTTGCCGTCGGAGACGCGGATCGCGCTTCAGCGCCTGCTCAGCTGACGCGCGAGGTTGTTCAGCATTCCGGTTCCGAAGGCTGTTACAAAGCCTTGGTAACCGAAGCGCGCGTCCTCGAGGCCGGGGGGCCAGATGCGAGAAGCCGAAGCCATTCTCGACGGGTTCCCGGAGGCGGTGCTCCTGCTCGAGCACGACCGCGTCACCTGGGCGAACCGCCGGGCGGAGGCGCTGCTGGCCCGACCGAAGGGAGTCGTCGGCGCCACCCTGCTCGAGCTGGTCGGTGAGAAGGAGCTCCAGCGGCTGACGTTGCTGCGCGAGCAGCGGGCCGCCGGCAGATCG
>JAYVRT010000958.1:0-3432 GCA_043776025.1 Archangiaceae bacterium
CAACCTCGAGCGGCTGCGCCACTGGATGCTGAAGCCCGACGCCGACTGGGTCGGCGACGAGGCGATCCGCGCCACGATCCGTTCGACGTGGCAGCTGCATCACCGCGCGATCTGCCCGCACACCGCCTGCGGGGTCGAGGTGCTGCGCCGGCTTCGCGCGGCGGGGGCGACGGGCACGTGGATCGTCGCCGCCACCGCGCACCCCGCGAAGTTCGAGACCATCGTCGAGCCGATCATCGGCCAGCGCGTCGAGGTGCCCGCGTCGCTGCAGGCCTTGCTCGATCAGCCGTCGACCGCCGAGCCGATCGCCCCCTCCGACGCGGCCTTCCTCGCTCGCCTCGCCGCGCTCTGACCGCAATCCATTGCCGCCCGGTGACGCAGCGCATTATCCTGACGCCACGTTGCGTCAACACGGCCTCTACGATCCGCAGACCGAACGCGACTCCTGCGGCATGGGCTTCGTCGCCCACATCCGGGGAGAGAAGTCGCGCGGCATCGTCGAGCAGGCGCTCGAGGTCCTGATCCGGATGCGCCACCGCGGCGCGACCGGCAGCGATCCCCTCACCGGCGACGGCGCCGGGATCCAGCTGCAGCTGCCCCACCGCTTCTTCAAACGCGAAGGCCTCAAGCTCGGCTTCGAGGTGCCGCACCGCCGCTGCTATGGCGTCGGCCAGGTCTTCCTCCCCGCCGAGCCCGAGGCCCGAAAGCAGTGCGAGCAGATCTTCGAGCAGGTCACCCTCGCCGAGGGCCAACGCATCGTCGGTTGGCGCGACGTGCCCATCGACCCCTCGCAGCTGGGCACCGTCGCCCGCGCGGTGCTGCCGGTGATGCGGCAGGTCTACATCGCCCGGCGCCGCGTCGTGCCCAGCGCCTTCGAGCGCAAGCTGTTCATCATCCGCAAGCTCACCGAGAACAAGGTCCGCGACAGCGGCTGCGACCCGCTCGGCCGCTTCCACGTCGCCAGCCACTCGGCGGAGACGATGATCTACAAAGGCCTGCTGCTGCCCGAGCAGCTGCCGCGCTTCTACGGCGACCTGTCGGATCCGGACATGGTCAGCGCGATCGCCGTCGTCCACTCGCGCTTCTCCACCAACACCTTCCCCACCTGGGAGCTCGCCCAGCCCTTCCGCTTCATCTCTCACAACGGAGAGATCAACACCCTGCAGGGCAACCGCAACTGGATGACCAGCCGCCGTTCGCTGCTGCAGTCGGCGAAGTTCGGCGGGAGCCTCGATCGGCTCCACCCGATCATCGTCCCTGGCAAGTCCGACTCCGCCCAGTTCGACAACCTGCTCGAGCTGCTCGTCCTCGGCGGCCGCTCGCTGCCCCACGCGATGATGATGATGATCCCCGAGGCGTGGGACGGCAACACCCAGATGGACGACACCCGCCGCGCCTTCTACGAGTACACCAGCTCGCTGATGGAGCCGTGGGACGGCCCGGCCGCGATCACCTTCACCGACGGCCAACTCGTCGGGGCCACCCTCGACCGCAATGGGCTGCGCCCCGCCCGTTACGTCGTCACCGAGGACGATCGGGTGATCCTCGCCTCCGAGGCCGGGGTGATCGACGTCCCCCCCGCCCAGGTGCGGCGCAAGGGCAGGCTTCAGCCGGGGCGGATGTTCCTCGTCGACACCGCCGAGGGCCGGATCCTCGAAGACGACGAGGTGAAGAACGAGATCGTCACCCGCTACCCGTACCGCAAGTGGCTCGATCGCAACGTCTTCACCTTCGATCAGCTCGAGGCTGCTCCCCCGCCGGCGCCCGCCGCCGGTGAAGACCTCTGCCGGCTCCAGCGCGCCTTCGGCTACACCGACGAGGACCTGCGGCTGCTGATCGCCCCGATGGCGGCCGACGGCAAGGAGCCGACCGGGTCGATGGGCAACGACGCCCCGCTGGCGGTGCTCTCCGATCAGGCGCCGTCGCTGTTCGACTACTTCCACCAGCTGTTCGCTCAGGTCACCAACCCGCCGATCGACCCGATCCGCGAGTCGCTGGTGATGTCGCTCGGCACCGCGCTCGGCCCGGACGGCAACACCTTCGAGGAGTCTCCCGAGCAGTGCCACCAGCTGACCCTGCCCGGGCCGATCCTCGACAACGGGCAGCTCGCCCGCATCCTCGCGCTGCGCGACGGCGGTAGCTTCGAGCCCCGGGTGCTCTCGATGCTCTACCCGGTCGACGGGCCCGACCCGCTCGAGGCGGCGGTGGAGCGTCTGTGCGCCTCGGCCGTCGAGGCCGTCGAGGAAGGCACCGACATCCTCGTCCTCTCCGATCGCGGCGTCGACAGCACCCACGCCGCGATCCCCGCGCTGCTCGCGCTCTCCGCCGTCAACCAGCGCCTCGTCCGCGACGGCATCCGCCGCCACACCGGCCTCGTCGTCGAGACCGCCGAGGCCCGCGAGGTCCACCACTTCGCGCTCCTCATCGGCTACGGCGCCGCCGCGGTCACGCCCTGGCTCGCCCTCGACACCGCGGCCGCGCTCGCCGTCGACAAACAGATCGCCGTCGACGCCGCCACCGCCGAGGCCAACTTCGTCCACGCGGTGAACGAAGGCCTGCTCAAGGTGATGTCGAAGATGGGCATCTCCACGGTGCAGTCGTACCGGGGCGCGCAGATCTTCGAGGCGGTCGGCCTCAACCGCGCGCTGATCGAAAGGCACTTCAGCGGCACCCCCTCTCGCCTGGAAGGGATCGGCCTGGGCGAGCTGGGCCGCGAGGTCCTCGAGCGCCATGCGCGCGGCTTCGGCCCCGTCCCCGCCCTCGAGCTCGAGGTGCCGGTCACCGGTGGCCGCTACCAGTGGCGCCGGCGCGGTGAGGTCCATAAATGGAACCCGGCGACGATCGCCCGGCTCCAGCACGCCGCCCGGAGCAACGACGCCAAAGCCTTCGCCGACTACGAACGGCTGGCCGACGACGAGACCCAGGCGCTGTGCACCCTTCGCGGTCTGCTCGAACTCGATGGTTCCCAGACGCCGGTCCCGCTGGACGAGGTCGAGCCGGTCACCGAGCTGCTCAAACGGTTCGCCACCGGCGCGATGTCCTTCGGGTCGATCAGCGCCGAGGCCCACGAGACGCTGGCGATCGCGATGAACCGCCTCGGCGGCAAGTCCAACAGCGGCGAGGGCGGCGAGGAGCCGCGCCGCTACCAGCCCGATCCCAACGGCGACCTTCGCCGCAGCGCGATCAAACAGGTCGCCAGCGCTCGCTTCGGCGTCACCACCGAGTACCTCGTCAACGCCGCCGAGCTGCAGATCAAGATCGCGCAGGGCGCCAAGCCCGGCGAGGGCGGCCAGCTGCCCGGCTACAAGGTCGACGACCGGATCGCCAAGGTCCGCTGGTCGATGCCCGGGGTGACGCTGATCTCCCCGCCGCCGCACCACGACATCTACTCGATCGAGGATCTCGCCCAGCTGATCTACGACCTGCAGTCGG
>JAYVRT010000959.1:0-3427 GCA_043776025.1 Archangiaceae bacterium
AGTTCGGCGTCGTGGTCCTTCAGGGTGAGCACCGCCTCGCCGAGGTTCACGGCGACGCCGGAGAGCAGCCCGGGGCGAGCGCGCACTGGCTTGTCGCGCAGCTTGGCGCTGGTCCAGTTCCCGATGTCGCCGCCGACGATGGGGAGCTGACCCATCCCTTCGGTGAGCATCATCCGGCGGACCCACTCCTCCCAGCTCTCGTCTGGGTCCGGCCCCTTGCCTTTGAGGAAGGAGCTGATCACCGCCGCGGCCACCATCACCCCCATCAGGCGAGCGCTGGCGTTGAGGCGCGTCCGGTTGCCGTCGGCCGGCTCGGCGAAGCGCTGCAGCAGGTCGAGGTTGATGTTCGTCAGCGTCGACTGGAAACCGTAGAACATCAGCAGCTGGCCGATCACCCCCTTGTTGCGGGCGAGCCCCGCCTGGTCCACCGGCGAGTTCATCGGGAAGACGCGGCGGATGACCCGGTCGGCGAAGGTGACGGCCTCTTCCTCCGAGCGCCCCTCAGCCAGCGCCTGGCGGTAGGAGCCGAGCCACACCGGCGTCGCGGTCGCCTTGAAGCTGGTCTCGAGGAGGATGAAGGCGTGGTGCTTGAGGAAGCGGAACGGCCGCAGCGCCAGCGGGGAGCCAAGCGCGAGCTGCTCGAGCTTCTGCGTCAGGTCTCGCATCCGCATGTCGTTGGCGGCGCGCATCGTCCCGCTCTTCGCTTCCACCTCAGCCACTTTCGCCAGCGGCGTCGCCATGAACTCGAGCAGCCCGGCGGATATGTGCTTGGCCGTCAGGTCCGTCGCGGGGATCGCGAGCAGCAGGTTGCTGAGGTCCTCGATCATGTTCTTCGCCGAGTAGCCGAGGGCCGCGACGACGCTGTTGGCGCGGATGGCCCGGAAGAACTTGAGGTAGGCGCCGGCGCTGGCCGCCCCGTCGACGCCGCGGGCGGTCCCGACGTCCTTTACCCACTGCTCGAACTGCGCGGCCCGGCCCTCGCCGAGCCGGTCGATCAACACCGTCTGAATCCGCGGATCGACAATCAGGCCCCCGACGCTCTTCACCGCCTCGCGAAAAGCGATGTCGTGGGCGACCTGGGCGAGGTGGCGGCTGATGCTGCTCGGCTCGAGCGAGAGCGCGCCGGAGAAGCCTTCGCTGCGGCTCTTCGTGTGCCCGTGCGCGGTGCCGTACCGGCCGAACGTCGGATCCATGAAGCCGCTCGAGTCCTGGACCTTGCCCACCCGCTCGACGCGGGGATCGTAGATGGCGGGGAAGTAGCCGCCGGCAAAGATGCCGTGCACGGTGTGCAGCGGCCGCGCCTCGATGCGCTCCGGCCGCACGCCGCTGTCTCGCTCCTCGACGTCGAAGGCCGGCTTCTGCAGTTGCTCACATGCGCCCCAGACGCTCTGCACCCAGTCGAGCTCCGGCTTCGTCAAGGTATTGATCGCCGCCATCACCTCGGCCGCGCTGACGTTGCGGCCCTCGAGCAGCCGCGACTCGTTCGAGGCGTTGCCCATGTTGAGCGCCATCTGGAGGAGCTCGAAGCGCCGGCTCGGTGGAGCGAGGTTCTGCTGGCTGTTGACTGCGTGATTGGGGAACAGCGCCCGGCCGTCGACGAGCTCGGTGGAGCGCTTGCGGACCTCCTCCGGCATCGCCTCGAAGGCGGCGATGATGGGGGCGATCGCCGACTTGTAGAGGTCGCTCTCGCGGACCTTCGCGTTCTGCAGCGGCCTGATGAAATACTTGAACCAGGTCGAGGCCTGCGGATCCTTCCCCACCAGGGAGCCGCCGAGCCACTCCGCCATCACCTCGATCTTCAGCACTGGACCGGAGAGTGTCGACGGCAGGGCCTTCAGCACCTGCTCGACGGTGCGGGCGCTGCGGCTTGAGGCGAGCTCACCGGTGCTCTGCTTGTTCAACTGCGCCTCTTCGACTGCCTGGGCGATGACGAAGTCTTTCTCCGCCCGCTTCTCGCCGTCGGTGACGGTGGTGCTCGAGCGAGCCGCCCCTTGGATGTTCTTCAGGGCGATCTCCACCGCGCGCATCTCGCCGAGGGTCAGCTTCTTCCACTGCGTCGGGTTCTCCGGGGCCAGCGGCCTCGATCGCGCGAGGAGCCGGTTGAGGAGATCCTCATCGAAGAGGACCGACGTCTCTTCGGCCAACATCTGCGCGGTGATGTCCGACACCGACGGCAGCGGCACCTCGCGCCGCTGCGGCGACTTGAGGCCCAGCGCCTCGAGCACCAGGTCAACCCCGCCGAGGTACGTCTGGCTGGCCTTGCCGAGCTGCTGCCGGGTCTTCAGCTTCGAGAGGCGGCCGGCGAAGGAGAGGAAGGCGTCGCGCTCTTCTCGGCCGCGCTGCAGCTCCCGGGCGACGAACATGCTGGTGAGCTGCTGTAGCTTCAGCACTTGGGCCTGCTCGAAGTCGCCTTTGGCCAGGGCCCGCGCCGCACCTTCGGCGGCGGTGCGCTCGTCCTGCAGCGCGGCGGCCGCGCCCAGCTTCCCGACGGTCCGGGCCTCGGCGATGAGCACCGCGGCGCGCTCGATGGACTCGATGGGCGGCAACTCGGGGTTGGCGTTGGTGCCGGCGAAGCTGCGCAGCTGGGCCCACTCACGGAAGAGCACCCGGGCCGTGAGGTCCCCGTGCAGCCCCCGCTCGACAGCCGCGCGCAGTTGCTCCCGGTCCTCGAGCGCCGTCGGGTGGAGCTCCTTCAGCTTCGCGTCGGCCTGCGCCTTCACCCAGGCGGCCTTGTCGGGCACCGCCAGCACCGCCTCGAGCAGGTCCTTGCCGGTCGCAAAGCCGAGCTGCTGAGCGAGCTCGTCGGGGTTGGCGCCGTCCTTCGCCAGCCTGAACTTCTTCCCTGCGTCGACGCCCACGGCCGCCTCGACAGCGACCCGGCTGAGCGGCTCGCGCACGCCGAGGAAGTCGCCGACCGGCTCCCCACGGAGCAGTCGCTGCGCCTGGCGGCCCGGGAGCGCCTCGAAGGCGTCCTCGGCCGCGGCCACCTGCTTCGCCTTCTCCGTCTTCCACCACGCCTCCGTTTCGCGCTGGCGGTCCTTGAGCGCCTGCAGCCGCGCGGCTACCTCCACGTGGGACGTCGCCGCCTGCTGCTCGTCGAGGTAGCGCTGCCACTGGTCGGCCTGCTCGGGGGTGATGAAGTCGCTGGGCTTGAGGTTGAACATCTCCGCCGGCGAGCTGAAGAGCGGAGTGGCGGTGCCCATCCGTTGCTGGGCGCGGGCAATCTCCTCGTCGGTGGCCAGTAGCCGGTCGAAGACGCCGCGGATCTCCGGGTTCAGCTCGACGTTGAGGGCGGCGATGGTCCGGTAGACGCCCTTGAGCCAGAGCGCGAAGCGGGTGAAGGCGGAGCGCAGCGCGTCGCTCGGGGCCTTCCCTTCGAAGAGGTAGGCCTCGAAGCTGCGGGCGAACTTCTCGTGCTGCTCGACGG